>NZ_JBVAPG010000036.1:0-58913 GCF_055413685.1 Bradyrhizobium sp. LeoA1Lang
TCGCCATCAGACTCGCTCGAAAGCGAATCCAACCCGCACACATCATCGCATGGTCACTTTGGCGTAGAGCTCACCAGGCCGCCGCCCAGCGCGCGCACTTCAAAACAAAAAGACAACTGTAATGCTAAAGCGTTTTCGAGCGACGTGGGTACCGGTTCGCGTGAAGAAAACGCGTCAAAACAAAGAATCTAGAGCTTCGGTTCTAATTCCATCAGAACCGAAGCTCTAGGTCGAGCCGGAATCGGAGCCGGAGCCATCGCCGGACCCTGAACCAGAGTCATTGCCGCCGTTACCAGTGCTCGGGCGGATCACTCGCTTGATCTGGTCGGTTGTATAGGTCTGGCCACCGATCGAGAGCAGCGGCGGCGTGGCGGTCAGGTCGACCGAATCGACCACGCCCTGGACTTCGGTCGAGATTGCGACGTTGTTGCCGGACGAGTCCTTGCCCGTCGCGGTCAGCGTGTAGCTGCCTGGCGGCCATTGCCTGCCGTCATTGCCCTTGCCATCCCAGACGAAACTGGAGCCGCCCGTCTTCAGCGAAAAATTGCCGGAATAGGCGGTCTGGCCGGTCGAGTCGCTGATCGTGATGGTGGCGTTGGTTTCCTTCGGCGCATTGATGTTCCAGGTCGCCGAGACGTTGAAATTCGCCTTGCTGCCGTCGACCGCAACGGTGTTGCCGACATAGATCAGCGCCTGCGTCGACTGCGCGCTCTTCTCCAGGGCGACGATCGAGCTCAACTGGTCGTTCATCTTGAGCTGCTGCTCGACGCCGGCGAACTGCACGAGTTGCGCGGTGAACTGGTTGGTGTCGAGCGGATCGAGCGGGTTCTGATTCTGCAATTGCGTCGTCAGCAGCGTCAGGAAGGTCTGGAAGTTGTCGGCGATGCCCTTCGTCTGGGTTGACGCCGTGTTGTTGCCCGAGGCCGTTCCGGTCCCGGGTGCCGATACCACCGGCGACGGCATGGATACGTCAGTTGCCATGGTGCGCTCCTTCTAGACCCTTATATCGACGCCGCCGCTCGCGCCGAGCATGCGGCCATAGCTGCGGCCGGCGACGGTCGCCGGCACGCTGTCTTCTTCGCTGACGATCAGGCGATGTGCATTGGGATTGGACTGGTTGCCGCCGTTCTGCCCCGACGACGACTGGTCGCGCAGGCTGAACTGTAATCCGCTATTGCCGGTCGAGAGGCCGGCATTGTCCAGCGCGCGCTGCAGTTGGTTGGCGTCCTGGCGCAACATCTGCAGCGTTTCCGGCCGCTCGACGGTCAGATGCGACGTCACCTGGCCATGGTTGTCGACATGGATGCGCACATCGATGCGCCCGAGCTCGGGTGGATCGAGCCGGATTTCGAAGCGGCTCTTGCCGCTCTTGGCCGAGGCCGCGATCTCCAGCGCGAGGCCGCTGACCGGCACCGCGTTGCCATGGGTTGTTGCCGCGGTCACGGTCAGTTGCGCATTGGCCGACGGCGTTGTGGGCGTGGATGGCATCTGCGGCTGGATCATGGCGGCCGCCTGCGCAGCGTTATCGGATGCAGCGGCCAGCGTTTGCGCGGGGTTCGCGGCGCCCGACTCCACATGGCTTGCGGCGTGCGCAGCCGGCGTCAGCGCGGAATTGCCTGAGGCGTCCGCCTTCACCGCGTCAACAAAGGCGTGCTCGGCTTTCTGCTTGCCGGCGGCCGCTTCTGGCGGGGCGATATCCGGGACAATGCCAGTCGGTGTTTCGGCCGGCGCGGAGTCTGTCGCGTTGTCTTGCGCGCTCGACGTGGGGATGGCGTCCTTTGCGGTCACCGTCGGCTTTGACTGGGTTGTGGCCTTCGTCTGCGGTGTCGGCGAAGGGGCGGCTGCAGACAGCGCGATGCCGATCGCGGTGCCTTCAACTGCCTCCGCGCTATCGGAAACGGCTACGGCTTTGGCGTCCGCCTGCGCTTCGGCCTGGGCATCGGCCTTTACCGCATCGGCCGCTGCGGGCGCTGTACCGGCGACTGAGGCCACAGCCGCGATGGCCGCGGCTGCCGTCGCGAGCGGAGCGGTGGCCGGGTCCGAGACCGGCGGTGTTGCGGGCGCTGCATTGGCGGGGCTGGCGACGACCGCGGAAGCCGTCGCGGCGATCACCGTGGTTGCAGCGGTGCCGTCATCCTGCTTGGACTCATCACCGTCCTTGGCATCGTCCTTGGCCGGGGCATCGTCCTTCGGCTTCGACGACTTTGCCGAATCGGATTTTGGCGTGTCGGACTTCGAATCAGCGTGATCGGGCTTGTCGGCCCGGCCGCTGGAGCCGGCGTCGTTGCGCGCATCGACATCGTTTCGCTCAGGGCGGTCAGGGCCGGCGCCGTCATCGCGCGACCTCGTGTCCAACGCCGGAGCGGGATCATCGTTCCGGCGCGCCGGTGCCGGCGGAGGACGGGAACTGTCGTCGGGCCGATCGTCGCGGGCCGCCGTGTTGCTGTCGACCAGCGCGGCAAAACTGTCATTTCCGGGCGCGGGGCCGGAATCGGGCCGCGCCGACCTCGGCGAATTGGCCTGAAACGACATGCCTGCCAATGCTTCTTGCGCGACCTTGACCACAACCGACCCTCGGGATGGAACTTCAGTTCCCCATCAGCAAGGAGCGGGCCAGCGAGTCCTCGAAAAAATACCATTATATTACAGTATCTTACGAGGAGGGTGCCGGATTTGGAACAATGTCGCGGCGGTTCGCTTTTTGCCCGGCGGCAAGATTTGCCGTCTATATCTCTTCCAAGGACGGCTGATTGCTTCGCGGCGATACGGCCTATATTAGAGGGTGGCTTTTCCTGCGCCCCGACGAGGCAAATCAGCCTTTTTCGGCGATGCTCCAAAGCCTTCTGGGCAAAGTCCGCTTTTAACGCTGGTCGCGGGGGCAACGGCTGCTCGCGATAGAAATCGATGACCTCTTCCATGCGCAACAGTCTCGATCTCGAAGGCCGTCCCGAGGATACGAGGGTCGTGGTCGCCATGTCCGGCGGCGTCGACTCTTCGGTGACGGCTGCGCTCTTGAAGTCGGAAGGCTACGACGTGGTCGGGATCACGCTGCAGCTTTACGACCACGGCGCCGCGACCCATCGCAAGGGCGCCTGCTGCGCCGGCCGCGATATCCACGATGCCCGCAATGTCGCCGAGCGGATCGGCATTCCGCATTACGTGCTCGACTACGAGAGTCGTTTCCGCGAATCGGTGATCGACAATTTCGCCGACAGCTACGCGCTCGGCGAGACGCCGGTGCCGTGCATCGAGTGCAACCGCGCGATCAAGTTTCGCGATCTGCTCGCGACCGCGCGCGAGCTCGGTGCCGCCGTGCTCGCGACCGGGCATTATGTCGCCTCGCGGCGCCTCGCCGACGGATCGCGGGCGATGGTGTGTGCCGCCGACGCCGATCGCGACCAGAGCTATTTCCTGTTCGCGACCACGCGCGAGCAGCTCGACTATTTGCGCTTTCCGCTCGGCGACATGACCAAGCCGCAGGTTCGCGAACTCGCGCGCCGCTTCGGTCTCGAGATCGCCGACAAGCAGGACAGCCAGGACATCTGCTTCGTGCCGACCGGCCGCTACACCGACATCATCAGCCGCCTGAAGCCGAACGCGGTTGCGCCCGGCGACATCGTCGATCTCGACGGCAAGGTGATCGGCCAGCACCAGGGCATCGTTCATTTCACCGTGGGCCAGCGCAAGGGGCTGGGGATCGCGACCGGCGCGCCGCTCTATGTCGTGAGGCTCGATGCGGCGAGCCGCCGTGTCGTCGTCGGCCCGCGCGAGGCGCTGCGCATGGATCGCATTCTCTTGCGCGACGTCAACTGGATCGGCGATGGCGCGCTCGATCGCGTCATCGGCGAGGGCATCGAGCTATTCGTGCGCGTGCGCTCGACGCGCGCGCCGCAGCCGGCCTGGCTGCGCGGGACCGATCGGGGCTACGAGGTCGAGCTCGTCGCCGGCGAAGAGGGCGTATCGCCCGGGCAGGCCTGCGTGTTCTACGACACGCCGTCCGGCCAGGCGCGTGTGCTCGGCGGCGGATTCATCAAGAGCGCAGCCGCGAGGAACGTGGCTGCGATGGCGCGGCCTCTCGCCGAGGCCGTGCGCTGACATAAATTCGGGGCAGGGGGATGGCGGCGGATATCGACCGCGAGGGGGTCGAAAAGGCCTATGGGCGCTGGGCGCCGATCTACGATTTCGTGTTCGGCAAGGTGTTCGATCAGGGCCGGCAATCGACGATCGCGGAAGCCGACCGGATCGGCGGCCGTGTGCTCGATGTCGGCGTCGGCACCGGGCTGTCGCTGGCGGACTATTCGCGGAGCACCAGACTTTGCGGCGTTGATATTTCCGAGCCGATGCTGCGGCGGGCGCAGCAGCGGGTGCGCGCGCTGGGCCTGACCAATGTCGAGACGCTGGCGGTGATGGACGCCAAGAACCTCGCGTTCCCGGATTCATTCTTCGACGCGGTGGTAGCGCAATATGTCATCACGGCGGTGCCGGATCCCGAGGCGACGCTGGATGATTTCATCCGCGTGCTGAAGCCTGGCGGCGAGCTGATCCTGGTCAACCACATCGGCGCCGAAAGCGGGCCGCGGCGCCTGTTCGAACTGGCATTTGCGCCGCTTGCCCGAAGGCTCGGCTGGCGGCCGGAATTTCCATGGGCGCGGCTCGCCAACTGGGCCAGGAAACACGGCGGCGTCACCCTTGCCGAGCGGCGCCCGATGCCGCCGATGGGGCATTTTTCGCTGATCCGCTTCCGCAAATCGTGAATGAGCTCTTGGCTGGTGCGGAACCTCCGCGCGCGCCCGCCGTTTTCTTCGCATGCAGATAAACCAGTCACTTCTCTTTTTCGGTGTGCTGATGGCGGTGTCGGGTGCGGCGGTCGCACAGGCCCCGCCCGCGCCGACGACACCCCCGGCGCAGACCGCGCCGCCCCAGCCGCCACGCGGCGAGAATTGTACGCCGATGCAACGTCCGGCGAACCCCAACGCCACGCCGGACACCACCACCGGCCAGCGATCCGAGCCGCTCGGCGACAAGCTCGCGCGTTCCGACGGCGTCTTGTGCCCGCCCGCGGGGGTCGACCCGGAAATGCACGCGCCGGCCCCGGACGGCGGCAATACACCGGTGATCCCGCCACCCGGCAGCCCCGGCGGCGATCCCTCCGTCCGGCCCAAATAGCCCCCGTTTCGCAGCACCTTGGCAGGGGACTTGGCCGACAGCCTGCTTTGCTTGACAGGCCGTCCGCCCACTCCTTATATGCCGCGCATTCGCGCCGCGGCATTTCCATGCCGCAACGGCGTCGCCGTGGCGGGGTAGCTCAGCTGGTTAGAGCACGGGAATCATAATCCTGGGGTCGGGGGTTCGAGTCCCTCCCCCGCTACCAACGGTCCCCCACCCACAGAACGCTTCACGAACGGCGCGCCCAAGAGTCAGGGACGCGCAACGAGCAACGGCTGGACGTTTTCGCCGCCTGCCATGAGGGGATTCGACGGCTCGAAGTGCTCGCGCAGTTCTCGCCTTTTGACGAGCGAGCGCGCCACAACAAAGGCGTCCTTCAGGCGTTTAGCCTGCCGGATTGCGACATTGAAAAAGGCGTCGCCGAAATAGGTCCACTTGGCTTTGTCCCGGCAGCCGAACGATGGATGGTCGGCATCGGCCGCGGTGATGACCAACGTATCGGGGTTCGCGAGACGAGGGATAAAGAGCCCGGAATAGCAGGCCGAGATGACCACCACCTTGTATCGCATACCGGTCCGCGCCAGCATGCCAGCGAGATTGGACGGCGTGAGCGTTTGCGTAAGCCGCCCCGCTTTGACTGCAAGCCCGTCGGTGGAGCCGTGCGAGGTGAGAATCAAGAACAGAACGTCGTTCTCGGCGTCCATCCCATTGGCCGCTGCCTGCAGGGACCTAGCCAGCCCTTCAATCGTTGCACCTCCGCCCTTCTTCCAATTGTATTGCACGTTGACCGGGCCGCTCCCGAAACGGCCCGCTACGATCCGTGCTGCACCGATTGCCTCGTTTCTAAACACGCCCTGATCGCCGAAAAGGCCGAAGGACACGACGCCCACCTTGCGAGCATCCTCAACGGCGTGCGCCGGCGAAAATGACGGCGCAATGGTCAAAACAAAAGCAATAAGCGGCGCGCCGAATCGGCCGATCCAACGTAGATGCACAGCTTCACCGGGCAATTTCGTTCAACAGGTCACGTGAAAGAGCCCGATCCTCCTGGCGTGCGACCGGTTGAACATCCGGATCGCCTCGGGTGTCGGCCTCAACAGCACCTCGCAGCCCTTCCTTTCGAATAGGCTTCAGCTTGCGGTGACAGGTGCACGTTGCCCATCTGACCGGAACCAATGACGACCTGGTCGCACCCTTTCTCGAAGAGAAACTTTGCCTC
Source organism: Bradyrhizobium sp. LeoA1Lang (assembly GCF_055413685.1). Lineage (NCBI taxonomy): Bacteria > Pseudomonadati > Pseudomonadota > Alphaproteobacteria > Hyphomicrobiales > Nitrobacteraceae > Bradyrhizobium > Bradyrhizobium sp. LeoA1Lang. The sequence continues at coordinate 6,386 of NZ_JBVAPG010000036.1, forward strand.
GTCTTTTGAAAGCACGTGCGAGGTACCATAGAGGTTCTTTGATAGCTTCTTTTTCCGCTTTACAACTTCGCCGGAAAGACGAACGACCACATCGTACTGATAGGTCGTTCCGTCAATCGTAATCGCGCCGAATGTGGTGCTGTCAATTTTCATCGTGACCTCCTGATCAGACTCCAGGTCCAATTGCACAGTGAGGCGCCTCGACGTCGGCATCATCCTCACTCGTCGCCAACCGTAATCGAGCTTTACGATTTAGCGTTTGCCGCTTCCGCCCTCCGTTGCTCGGCTCTTCCTATGCGCCATGTAACTCAAATATGCCAAGATCAGCTCGAGTTCCTCATCGCTCAGTTCCTCTTCGGCAAACCTGGGCATCCGCTGCTCGGGCCAAACCCGAACCGAGCGCGGATCTCGGATCAGCGCGCGCAAACCGGCATCGGTGAAGTACTCCGTCGGGTTCATCGGCAAATTCAGATCGGGGCCCGCGGACGCCGATCCGGCCTGGTTCATCGTATGGCATGTGAAGCACTTGTTCACGAAGATGGTTTGGCCGTCTCGTGCCGGATGGAGCGCAGGGAGCGTGGGATCAACCGCGAGCGTGGGCCACCGCTTGGCTGGCGCATCCTGCACCGACAAACTGACAACTTGGTAAGGCCACTTCATGATTGGGACGGATGACGCTTGATCGCCGAGCCATACGATATAGAAGGGGCCTGCGCTCTTATCCTTACCTGGAATTGGCGGCCACGGCGTGTCGGCGACCTCGATTGCCAAGTACCCGATGACGCCGCCACTAGCATAGACCAGATCGCGAGGAAGTTGGGTCACGAAGCCGTCTTGTGCCGCCGCTTCCACCACCGCATCGGGCGGAATGGGAACTCCTTCAAGTAACTTCGAGAGCGCCACGGCTCGATACGTCCGAGGAGTACGGTATGCGACATCACGCGAGGTGGTGATGTCGACGACATCCGTTCGGGCAAGCAGCGCGTCCCGATCGAAGATACGGACGCCGCCATCGGCTGACACCGTCAACGTCGGACTGGCTGCCCAAATCGACGTTGGCATTGTGAAGGCAACCAGCGAGAAAGCTAACGTGACCGCGAGCCCGATCGTCGTTGTAGGCATATCCGAAGCGTCCCTCGAACGCGGCAAGGGTAGGCGCACAATGCGACTATCGCAGAGTTACACCTATTCCCAACTCCTCCAAGCCGCGAAGCCCACATCGCATGCTTGGTTTAGAATGAAACGCCGCCAATTCAGACGCTGAAAATGCGCGGCTTCACGACGAAGGAAAAAGCTGTCAGCGCCCGGAATACATCCACAAATAGGATACGTCGATCTTTATAGCCGCATACAGCTCTTCGAAAAAAACCGTCTCGTGAGGACCACTGCGTAAGGGCTCTTGACCAAAAGCACGCCGTCCGAGCAGGCAGCCCTCGCTAAAATACAAAGGCAAACAAGGCGTTGGGAATCCTATTCGGTCGCGCTTTGTGCTAGACTTCCACCAGTCCATACCTTGAACAAAGCGAAATCAAAACAGGAGGATGGGCCGACACTGACAATCAACCAGATCCTACGGTGCAGTCTGCGGTTTCTCAGCGAGGTCAGTTTTGCCTGAGGCCATACGAGGGGATATCCCAGGATAGATGTTCTCGCTCACCTCGAGGAGACGCTCATGACGGCTCCGTCTGAGGAGGGAGAGACGATCATGATCAAGGTGAAGATTAATGGCCAGGAACAGAACTGGGATGGCGATCCCGATCTTTCGCTACTCTGGTTCATCCGTGACGAGGTCGGGCTGACCGGCACCAAGTTCGGCTGTGGCCAGGCGCTGTGCGGCTCATGCACCGTCATCGTCGACAAGCAGGCCGTGCGCGCCTGCATCACCTCCGTGTCCGACGTCGGCGGCCGCGAGGTCACCACCATCGAGGGCCTGCACCCGACCGGCGACCACCCGGTGCAGAAGGCCTGGCGGCAGCTCAACGTGCCGCAATGCGGCTTTTGCCAGACCGGCCAAATTATGCAGGCGGCGGCGTTGTTGATGGACAATCCAAAGCCTTCGCACGACCAGATCCGCGAAGCCATGTCCGGCAACATCTGCCGCTGCGGCTGCTACCAGCGGATCGAAAACGCGGTCCATCTCGCATCGACGGGAGTGTGACATGAATATCCTTACCAATCCCAGCAAGCTTCGCGGTTTCGAGAAGCACATCAAGGTCCAGAACATTTCGCGGCGCAGCATCCTGAAGACCTTGGGGCTGGCCGGCGGGTTCGTGCTCGCCGCACCGGTCATGATGCGGCCGAGCTTTGCCTACGAGACCGGCGCGGGGAAGATGCCGCACGGTACTGTGGTCGACCCGCGCGTCTTCGTCTCGATCGCGCCGGATGGAATGGTCACGATCGTCGCGCACCGTGCCGAGATGGGAACCGGCGTGCGCACCAGCCTGCCCATGATCGTCGCCGAAGAGCTGGAAGCCGACTGGTCGCGCGTTCGCGTCCAGCAGGCGCACGGCGACGAAGTCAAGTTCGGCAACCAGGATACCGACGGCTCGCGTAGCACGCGGCACTATCTGATCCCGATGCGCCAGATCGGCGCCTCGGCCCGCACTATGCTCGAGCAGGCCGCCGCAAAACGTTGGGGCGTGCCGGCAGCCGAGGTAAAGGCCGTCAATCACGAAGTCGTCCACAGCGCGAGCGGACGCAAGCTCGGCTTTGGCGAATTGGCCGCCGATGCGGCCAAGGAGTCGGTGCCGAGCGTTGAAGGCCTGAAGCTGAAGGATCCCAAGGATTTTCGTTACCTGGGCAAGGGCGAGATCAGCATCGTCGACCTCCACGACATCACGACGGGCAAGGCCCAATACGGCGCCGATGTGCGGTTGCCCGGCATGAAATATGCCGTGATCGCCCGCCCGCCGGTGACTGGCGGCAAGGTGGCGTCGTTCGACGGCGCGGAGGCGATGAAGGTTTCCGGCGTCGAGAAGGTGATGGAAGTGAAGGGATGGCCGTGGCCATCGAAATTCCAGCCGCTCGGCGGGGTCGCCGTGATCGCCCGCAACACCGGCGCGGCGATCAAGGGCCGCGACGCGCTGAAGATCACCTGGGAGGACGGCGCCAATGCCAAATATGACTCGGTCGCCTATCGGGCTGAGCTTGAGGAAGCGGCGCGCAAGCCCGGCCTCGTCGTACGCAAGGAAGGTGACGCCGAAGCCACGCTGAAAGGCGCCGACAAGGTGATCGTGGGCGAGTACTATTTGCCCCATCTTGCCCATGTCGCCATGGAGACGCCGGTCGCGGTCGCCAACGTCAAGGGTGACAAGGCGGAAGTCTGGGCCCCCGTGCAGAGCCCGGGCGGAACGCGCGAGGACGTCGCCAAGACGCTCGGCATCCCCGAGGAGAACGTGACCGTCAACGTCACCCTGCTCGGCGGCGGATTCGGGCGCAAGTCGAAGTGCGATTACGCGCTCGAAGCCGCGCTGCTCTCGAAAGAGCTCGGCGCGCCGGTCAAGGTGCAGTGGACGCGGGAGGACGATATCCGCAACGGCTTCCTGCACACCGTCTCCGTGGAGCGCATCGAGGCGGGCCTCGACAAGAGCGGCAAGGTGATCGCCTGGCGGCATCGCAGCGTCGCGCCAAGCATCGCCTCGACCTTTGCGGCCGGCACAGTGCACCAGGCGCCGTTCGAGCTCGGCATGGGGCTGGTCGACATGCCCTTCGAGATCGCCAACATCCAGTGCGAGAACCCGGAAGCGGCCGCGCACAGCCGCATCGGCTGGTTCCGTTCGGTGTCAAACGTCCCGCGCGCCTTCGCGGTGCAGTCGATGGTTGCCGAGATCGCGCAGGCCACCAACCGCGACCCGAAGGACATGCTGCTGGAGCTGATCGGTGCGCCGCGGATCCTCAACCTCACCTCGGTGAAGGATTTATGGAACTATGGCGAGCCCTATGACAGCTATCCGATCGACACCGCGCGGCTGCGCAAGGTGGTCGAGCTGGTCGCCGACAAGGGCGGTTGGGGACGGCAGGTGCCCAAGGGCCACGGCCTTGGTATTGCGGCGCACCGCAGCTTCGTCAGCTATATCGCGACCATCGTTGAGGTGGCTGTCGACGACAAGGGCAAGTTGACGGTGCCACGGGTCGATACCGCCATCGACTGCGGCACCTACGTCAATCCCGAGCGCATCCAGTCGCAGATCGAGGGCGCGGCGATCATGGGGATGAGCCTCGCCAAACATGGCGAGATCACCTTCAAGAACGGCAGGGTGCAGCAGGGCAATTACGACGACTTCCCGGTGATCCGGATCGACGAATCGCCTGCGGTCACCAACGTCTACATCGTGCCGCCCGCCAGCCCCGATACGCCGCCGAGCGGTGTCGGCGAACCCGGCGTGCCGCCGTTCGCGCCGGCGCTGATCAACGCGATCTTCGCCGCGACCGGCAAGCGCATCCGGGCGTTGCCGATCGGCAAGCAATTGGAAGTGTGAGGCGGAACGTAACTTCGCAACAACCGTTTCATCGGTCTGGACAGGAGACGGACCGATGAAACAGATTTCAGCGGCGCTCGCGCTATCGCTACTGTCGGGCGCCTTTCTTTTGAGCGCGCAAGCTGCGAGCGCTCAGACTAACCCGCCGCCGGCCACTGCTACACGGCCGGCAAAAACGCCGAAGGATCAGAGCTCTGTACCAAGCAATGCGCCGAAAGCCACGCGAACCCAAACCACCGGCGAAGGCAGCCGCGATCCGACGGTGAAGGAAATGAACGTGAAGGAGAAAGGCAAGGTCGAACGGATGGGCAAGTAGTTTGGCCCCATGACATTTGGACCTTTTCGCGTGCGGTTCGGTTCCACTGCGCGCGAAACGCTTGAGCGCTTGATCCGGCAAGGTGGGGAGCCGATGAGAGAGGATGACGATTCGAAGAAAAGTCATCACGCTTTAGGCATCAATCAGGACGCCCGGATTGAGCATGCCTTCCGGATCCAATTCGCGCTTGGCTGCCCGCAATGCGGCGGCGAAGAGCGCTGGCCGCTGTCGGTCGTACCAGGGTCTATGATCGCGACCAACGGCATGATGATGGGTGATGGTGCCGCCCGCCGTGATCAGCGCGTCGCTCGCCGCGTTCTTGATGGCCTGCCACTGTTCGAGAAGCGCGCCGTGGCGGCCGCGCGCGTGGAAGGAGAAATAGGGCGCGGGACCGTCCGGGTAGACGTGGGTGAAGCGGCAGGTGACTTCACCCTTGATCCCAGTTGCTTCCAGAATCGCGCATTCGGTTGCTGTTTTGACCTTGTCGTGAAAGCTCTCGAACCGATCCCAGGTGATGGCGCTCTCGAACGTATCGTTGATGAGACCCGCCGGCGTCAGAAATTCGCGCGCATAGGGCATCCGAATAAACGCGTTGCGCCAGATGCCTGCCGCCCCTTGGAGATGCGCGTCCCTGGCTGTCGCGGGCTCCGGCGTCCCGCGGTGGTCGGCGCAGCACTCAAGTGCACGCGCGAACCAGGCGTCCAAAGGATGATCGCCCGATTCGAATGCGAGCACCATGATTGCAGCGCTGCCGTCAGCCGCCCCCGTGTTGAAGGCCTCCTGCGGGTCCAGGATCCGGCAATTGGATGGATAGAGGCCGGCTTGCGCGACCGCACGCACAGCGCACGCGGCATCGAAGAAGGAGGGAAAGCGAACCGATGCGCCAGCGCGGAACTTTGGACGGGGCTGCAATCGCATCCAGGCACGCGAAATCACCCCCAGAATCCCTTCCGAGCCAATGAACATGCGGTCGGGACTCGGTCCGGCACCCGAGCCGGGAAGTCGGCGCGTCTCCAGCACGCCAGCGGGCGTCACAACGCGCAGGCTTTCGACGAAATCGTCGATATGGGTATGAAGACTGGCGAAATGGCCGCCCGATCGTGTCGCAATCCAGCCGCCCAGAGTTGAGTATTCGAAGCTCTGCGGAAAATGCCGTAAGGTGAAGTTGTGGGGCTTGAGCTGGTTTTCCAGGAACGGACCATAGGCGCCAGCTTCGATCGAAGCGACGCGCGATAACGAATCCACTTCGATGACTTTGGAAAGATTGCGCAGATCGAGGCTGACGGCAGCCTTGTGCTTGATGCCGTCAACCCGCGGCTCGACGCCGCCGCACACGCTCGATCCGCCTCCAAAAGGTGTCAGCGAAGCGCCAACAGATCCCGCCCAGTCCATCACAGCGGAAATCTCCGACTCGTTACGCGGATAGGCCACGACGTCGGGCGCACTATCGTAATTGCCAAGCATTGCTCTAACGTAATCCGGATAGGACTTGCCATAGGTGTGCGCGGCACGATCGTAACGTTCGCTCGTGCAGAAGGGCGCGAGGGAGGCCGGTGGCACTATGCGCGGCTCCCGCAAGGAGAGCTCTTCAAGGCCCGGAACAGCGACCGTGTCGAATTCGTCAGTTCCAAATTTGACATGATAGCGGCCGAGGACAAACTTCCGTTCCTCTTCGCTCATGCCTTCGCCTTCGCGCCCCCAACCGTAATGTTTCAGCCTTGTGTCGGTCATGAGCGTTCCTCGTGTTGGTTTCGATAGTTGCTCGGATCGACGAAACAGATCTTCTGAACGCGCGCGCCGCAGATTGAGCTCGGCCGATCGAAACAATACGCCCTCGAGGGGAACGATGAAAGATCGCGCGTTTTACGTCGGCTGTTTCTTCAGCGAACGGGCGACCGCTCGGTTCAGCAAATCGCAGCCTTGCTTCGTGTGGCATGACGAAATTCCGAGCCGCCGTGTTTCGAGCGGAAGGAAATCCCGCAATGCGACAGCGCCTACGCGGCCTCGGCTTACTGAATTGCGGTAGACTGCACAGAGCGGGTGGAATAAGCCTATCCACGCTCGCTTTGAAAGGTGCGCATTTGGTCTCCGAGAACGACCTGGAGGCTGCTCTTGAATTCCTCCGGGCGCGGGCCGCCGGATCGGTCGAGGGCATTTTTGGTCCGGCCTCGATGACATGGAGGATCGACAGGGAGGCCGTCATCTTCCTGGGCGCCGGTCGTGCGTTGCTCCTTCAACTGGCGCATCCCTGGGTTGCCGCGGCCGTGGCCGAGCACTCGCGGACCTTTGCGGATCCGATCGGTCGCTTTCATCGGACCTTTGACGTTATGTTTACAATGGTGTTCGGCTCACTCGACAGCGCCCTTGCTGCTGCAAGGTACCTCCACCGCCGCCATGCCACGATCGTCGGCCGCTTGCCCGAAGCAATCGGTCCCTTCGAGAGTGGCTCAATCTACTGTGCCAACGAGGTCGCAGCGTTGCGCTGGGTTCACGCGACGCTCGTCGAGAGCGCTCTCATCGTACACGACCTGATCTTGCCTCCCCTCACGGTCGAAGAGCGTGAGCGGTATTGGGCCGAAAGCCGGCTGTTTGGGGCGTTGTTCGGGCTGACGTCTACCAACCTACCGGCGGATTGGGCTTCATTCGCTGCCTACAGCACAAGCATGATGCAATCGGATACATTGTCCGTCAGCGCCACCGCACGCGAGCTGGCGGGACAGATCTTTGCCGGCGCACGGCCATGGTTGCGGCCGCCGCAGTGGTACCAGGCCCTGACTGCCCATCTGCTGCCAGACCGATTGCGCGTGGGCTTCGGATTTACCTCTCACGAGCGTGACCGGAAAGCCGCCGAACGTGCGTTTGCACGCATACGACGCATCTATCCCAAAATACCGACTCGCCTTCGGTACGTCGGTCCCTACCAGGAAGCGCAAGCGCGACTACAAGGAAAGCCGCAACTCGACTGGGCAACGCGATGTCTCAACAGGGCCTGGGTCGGACGGCCCCAGCTAGATGACCGCTGGAACAGATGAAGGTGCTCATGCCGACGGCGGTCATGCCGCCATGGCCTTAGCATAAGCGCGTAAGAGCTGAACCTGCTATGGGTTCATGAACTGCCTCATGCGAAGGATTGGATGAGATATCGTAGCGCTTCCGTCGGCCCTGATCTCGACGACATTGGGGCGTGGATCAGTATACTGGCCGGCAAATTGCGACGGGAACGGCCCGACCGGGGCATAAGGAAGACGCGATGAACGATACGATTGGCTACCCCGATCCCGGCCTCGATCTGTCGGACGGCTTCAAGCCGCACACCTTGCACTGGGGCGTGTTCTCGGCGCGTCACAGCGAGGCTGGACTCGAAGTCAGGCCTTATGCGGGGCCTGCCTTGCCGCGGTGCACATCACCGACGGCATCGCTTCCGGTGTTGTCCAGCTACCGACCGGCGCGTGGTACGACCCGATGGATCCGGAGGAAGAGACACCGCTCTGCGTTCACGGCAATCCGAATGTGCTCACCCGCGACATCGGCACCTCATCCTTCGCGCAAGGCTGCACCGGCCATCTCACGACTGTCGAGGTGGAGCGGTTCAACGGCAATCTGCCGCCGATCCGCGCTTTCGATCCGATGTAGCGGACGTGACATGCCCGTTTGTTGGAGGGAACGTTGATGGGTTGGTTCAGTGAGGGCAAGCGGGTGCGGATCACGAACCCGGTGGGCGGACAGTTGCAGGTCGTGGCCTGTTCGCCGTTCCCCGACGCGGCTGGCGAGGCGATTCTTTGTCCCAAGTGCGACATTGACGGGGTGATCACCGCGGAGCGCCTCGCGGCGACTGCGGTGCAGTACAGCAGCTACGAGGTACCTAAGCCGAAGTGGCCCCGCCCTGGGGCGGTGCTCCCCGTCACCGTGGACTTGGCCGATCCGAACCGGTTCAGGATCGAATGGGATCAGGTGCCGACCGGGCCAGAGGCCGCCGAAAGGCTCGCCGAGACTTTACGCGCCCGGCAACTCAGCGAGCGGCTGGCCGACGCGCCCGGCCATCACGCGTTTCCCCGCGTCTGGCGGGAGGTGGAGCATGCCGCGTCGTTGCCGACGCTGGTCAACGGCCTCACTCCGCAGCAGACAGAGATCGCGCTTTCCGGCGGCGCCGCTGCCCTCGGGCTCGAGCCGGCCACGGCGAAAGTGTTGTCCGCGCACGAGGTGGGACCGAGCAGTGCACCAGGCGGGACGTGGGACATCGTCCTCTGGGTGAACCTCCCGAACGGTGGGCAGGGTTGGCAAGCGGTGACCCGCATGTCCTTCAGCAGTTCCCAACGCCGCGAAAAGCGCACCATTGCCGGGTGCGAATTACCCGTCCTGGTCAACCCGGACAACCACAACCGAATCATCGTTGATGTCACGCGCCTCTCCTGAGTGGTGCAACCGGGGCTCACCAGCATCTGCGCTGCGTGCGTAGAAGCTGATTGGCTCAATCGGCGAGCTCACGCTGCGAGCTGAGGTTGAAACACCACATCGGCGTAGTAGTTGGAGGAGCTGAAGGTGTTGGTTGGGAAGAGTCCGGCCGAGTTCGTTCCTCCATAAGCATAGACGCCATTGCCGCCTGACGTAGCGCTGGATGGCGCCGTCAGGGCTCCGCTCGTGAGCGCGTTGGTGAAGAAGTTGCTGGTCGCTGCATACGCGCCGTTTGTGTGATAGGACGCGACATAGGTGGTGTTGGCAGCGATCGAGACCGGCGTCGCCAAGGGCACGGTCTGCCAGCCGCTTGCCGTGGTGTTGGTGAAGGTGGCGCTGGCAAGCTTGGTGCCGGTCGAGGTCCACAGGTCGAGGAGATCGGAGCCGGTATCGCCGGGACTGCGGTAGAACTTGAGCGCGGTGATCTGGCCGGCAGTGGACGAGGTGAACTTCACCCCGACCTCGAGCGGCGAGCGATCATTCAAACTGGTCTGCGTCGGGGTGTTCGATGCGGTGAACAGGCTCACCGTCGTCGACGTCGTGGTCACGGCGATATTGAAACTCTCACTGGCAGAAAGGCCGGCCGGATCGGTGGCCGAAACCTGGACGCCGGCGGTGCCGACATTTGCCGATGTCGGCGTGCCGCTGAAAGTTCGTGTCGCCGCGTTGAACGTCAGCCATGAGGGAAGCGCCGCGCCGTTCGAGCCAGTTGCCGAATAGGTGAGAGCGCCGCCGTCGGGATCATTGAAGGTGCCGGCAGGCAGCGTCAGCGAGAAGGCCGAGCCGACGACCGCATTCTGGTTGGCGGTCTGGGTCACCAGCACCGGCGGCGTGTCGGTCGTCGAGCCAGGCGAGAACACCACGTCGGCGTAGTAGTTGGACGCGCTGAAGCTGCTGGTCGGGAAGATGCCGGCGGTGCTGGTGCCGCCATAGGAGTACACCCCGTTGCCGCCGGACGAGGCGGAGGAGGGCGCCGTCAGCGCGCCGCTCGATACGGCGTTGGTGAAGAAATTGCTGGTGGCCACATACGCGCCGTTCGTGTGATAGGACGCGACATAGGTGGTGTTGGCGGTGATTGAGACTGGCGTCGCCAAGGTCACGGTCTGCCAGCCGCTTGCGGTGGTGTTGGTGAAGGTGGCGCTGGCAAGCTTGGTGCCGGTCGAGGTCCACAGGTCGAGGAGATCGGAGCCGGTATCGCCGGGACTGCGGTAGAACTTGAGCGCGGTGATCTGGCCGGCGGTGGACGAGGTGAACTTTACCCCGACCTCGAGCGGCGAGCCATCATTCAAACTGGTCTGCGTCGGGATGTTCGATGCGGTGAACAGGCTCACCGTCGCGGACGTCGAAGTCACGGCGATATTGAAGGTCTCGCTGGCAGAAAGGCCGGCAGGATCGGTGGCCGAAACCTGGACGGCAAGGGTGCCGACATTTGCCGATGTCGGCGTGCCGCTGAAAGTTCGTGTCGCCGCGTTGAACGTCAGCCATGAGGGAAGCGCAGCGCCGTTCGAGCCGGTCGCCGAATAGGTGAGAGCGCCGCCGTCGGGATCATTGAAGGTGCCGGCAGGCAGCGTCAGCGAGAAGGCCGAGCCGGCAACCGCACTCTGGTTGGGGGTCTGGGTCACGAGCACCGGCGGCGTGTCGGTCGTCGAGCCAGACGAGAACACCACGTCGGCGTAGTAGTTGGACGCGCTGAAGCTGCTGGTCGGGAAGATGCCGGCGGTGCTGGTGCCGCCATAGGAGTAAACCCCGTTGCCGCCGGACGAGGCGGAAGAGGGCGCCGTCAGCGCGCCGCTCGATACGGCGTTGGTGAAGAAATTGCTGGTGGCCACATACGCGCCGTTCGTGTGATAGGACGCGACATAGGTGGTGTTGGCGGTGATTGAGACTGGCGTCGCCAAGGTCACGGTCTGCCAGCCGCTTGCGGTGGTGTTGGTGAAGGTGGCGCTGGCAAGCTTGGTGCCGGTCGAGGTCCACAGGTCGAGAAGATCGGAGCCGGTATCGCCGGGACTGCGGTAGAACTTGAGCGCGGTGATCTGGCCGGCGGTGGACGAGGTGAACTTCACCCCGACCTCGAGCGCGGAGCCATCATTCAAGCTGGTCTGCGTCGGGATGTTCGATGCGGTGAACAGGCTCACCGTCGCGGACGCCGTGGTCACGGCGATATTGAAAGTCTCACTGGCAGAGAGGCCGGCAGGATCGGTGGCCGAAACCTGGACGGCAAGGGTGCCGACATTTGCCGATGTCGGCGTGCCGCTGAAAGTTCGTGTCGCCGCGTTGAACGTCAGCCATGAGGGAAGCGCCGCGCCGTTCAAGCCAGTTGCCGAATAGGTGAGAGCGCCGCCATCGGGATCGTTGAAGGTGCCAGCCAGCGTCAGCGAGAAGGCGGAGCCGACGACCGCATTCTGGTTGGGGGTCTGGGTCACCAGCACCGGCGGCGTCTCGGTCGTCGAGCCAGTATCGTTAAGGACGACATCGACCCAGTAGTTGTCGCCGGAGACAGGGATATTAGTGGGGAAGATACTCCCTGAGGAATAGGCGTAAACGCCATTCAGACCATCAGCCGTTGCGGAAAGAGATCCGTTTGTCGGATTTTGGAGCGTGTCAAAATAGTAAGGCGTATCGGAGTATTGGCCATTGGTCATGTGGTACGAGGCGACATAGGTCGTGCCTGCAACAATGTTCACAGGACTCGAAAAGTTCACCTGCTGCCAGCCACTGGCGGTCTCGTTGGTGGACGTGGCGGTCGCCAGCAGTGTGCCGCTGGCGCTCCAAAGATCAACCACATGGGCGCCGGTGTTCAGGGACCCCTTATAGAAGCGGATCCCGGTGATTTGGCCGTTGGTACTTGACGTGAACTTGAGGCCGACTTCCACGCCCTTTGGGTCACTTACATCAGCCGTAGCAGGCGTGGCGCTGGAGCCAAACAGGTTGAGGGACGAGGACGGTGAAACCGTGTACGACACGCCGGAACCCGGTGTCTCGAGATTTAGGCTGTCATCGACCGCTCGGGTTTCGATGCTGTACGACCCCTTGGCCGGCGCATTGAAAGTGTAGGTCCAACTGACAGTTTGCGTGCCAATTTGACCGCTCGTCACGTGCCACGTCTTTCCACCGTCGGTCGAAATCTGAACGCCGCCAATCACGCCGCCGACGTCAGTCGCGGTACCGCTTACGGTCACGGTTTGGCCTTCGATCACGGACGAGGATGACACGCTGGTGATCTTGGACGTTGGCGCGGTGTGATCGGTCGACTGGCTCGCGATCACCAGACTTGCCTGCAGCGTCTGGGGCTGGACGCCCATGTCCGCAAACACATTCACCATTGCCTGTTGGACGTTCGGGTCAGTGTTTGTCTGATTGCCGTCCGGCGAAGAATCGTGCTGGTTTGACAGGCCCCATGACCAAAAGACGGTGCCCGCCCCGAACACCAACGCGCCGCTGGTGGGATCACGGTACTCGACCAGATTGTGGGTTGCGGTACCGCTTGTGTCGACGTTCCCGAACTCCGTATTGAACGCCGTAGATTCCTGGACTGTCGTCGAAGAGAGGTCGATCAGGCCGGCAGGCATGAAGCCGTTATCGGGAGAGGAGTCCCATTCATATCCCAACAGGCCGCTTTCCAGCGAAGCTGTCTGGCCGGGTGCCGTGGCCGCGACGCTTGTATTGCGCCAGAAACGCAACTGGGTCATGCTGTAGGGAATCTTGATCGTCCCAAGACTCCCGCTCTCATCAACCGAGAACACCGTTCCCGTCAGCGCATTGGACGGCATGGCGGCACCGCCCCAATTGGTGGGGGCCTCAAAGGTGCCCGTCCCCTGCCCGCTAGGGTTGATCAATTGCTCAAAGTGGCTGTCCTTGTAGGTGACCAGCGTGCGATTGGCTGTCTTGCTACTGTCTATGCTCGGTGTGAACTGGGTTTGCCAGAAGATCTCGTTGCCGCTGAGGAACACCAGGTTGACGCCCGTGTTCGCCGCGGCCTGAACATTCGCGACCTGGCTGTCGGTCCAATATTCGTCGTGTCCGGCATCCATGAACACCTTGTGGTTGAGCAGCAACGCGCCATTGGTTGCTGTATCCATGCCGGAGATGTAGCTTACATTGTAGCCGTTTTCTTCCAGCCAGTAGATTGCGGGATCTTCGCCTGCAAACACAGTATCATCTGAATTCGCATACAGTCCTACTCCATCTCGGGTCATGATGGGGCGGTTGTAACTGACCGCGTAGGCCGCGCCGCCCTGGGAAGGACCGTTGCCTCCATATAGGCTGGCGCCGCCCCAACCGTTGTAAGCCTGCCAGGTCTCATCAGACGTCTGAAAGACGATGTCGCTTGTGGAGTTGGGATCCTTGACGACGAACGGAATCTGGAAAACTTGAGTGCCTTGGACGACGTTGGCGACATAAACGCCTGATACGGCCGTGGTCGGAATGGACCATGAATCAGTGACGCTCCAATTGCCGGCGTCGACCTCCCCGGTCGCAGTATTCGTGATCGGTGACGGCTGCGCGATCGATGACGTGCCCTGATGCTGCAGGGTTGTGACGAGACGGGCGCCGTCTCCTCCGTAATACCCCAGTCGATAGATCTGGATTTGATAGTTCGGGCTGCCCGTCAGATTATCGATCTTGAACTGCACCGTGCCGCCGATATTGGTGCTGATTGCGGTCGTGAATCCCTCGAGCTTGGTCGAATCGGCACCGGGAGCAACCTGCCACACGCTCATCGGCGTGCCCGGTAACTCATTCTCCAGCACGATTGGATTCGTGCCAGACGGATCGGCGACAACAGTGCCGCCATGCCCGTCGCTATTCAGAGTCCAGTTCGGGTCCTTTCCAGCGAATAGCAAGGAGACGGTGGTAGAACCGTTGCTGAAGTTTACTGTGCTGGTGTTTGAGGTGATGTCGTACTGAACAGATGTCGACATCGACGATGTGAACGCAAGGTCCTTCAAATCGATGAGCTGATTCGCCGAAAGCGGTGCCCCGGGCGACGAGTTTGCGATCAGACCGTGGAACTGCGCCGAATGATCGAGGACGAGCTCACCGTTTCCTGCATCGAAAGATACGGTTATCCCGGAAAACGATCCGTTTGTCAGTTGTCCGGAAACAGCACCTCCGATCTCGAGGACAGCCTGGTTTGAAACATCCAACGAACCGGTGCCACTGATATTGCCTTTGATGTCTACGTTGGAAATTCGATTTCCATTGAACGGGCCAGCCTGGATGATCCCGTTGTCGACTACGCTGCCTTCGACAGTGAATAGCGTGCCGGGATTGCACGACAAGGTTACGCCTGTACCGACGACCAGGCTATTTATGTCGACATTGCTCGTGCTCGTGACCGTATAAGCTCCTGTCGCATCCATCACCACCTTGTCGGCAAGCCCCGGGACACCGGCACCCCAGTTTGCCGCGACATTCCAGGATCCGCCGGCCGAATTGGTCCAGTGTGTGGTCGTGCTCGAAGGGCCGTTCGCCAACGTGGTGGCCAACAACGTTGGACCCATCATCAGCTCTCGATTCAGGAGGCTCGTCGTTATCGGCGCGGGGGAATTGAGCGTCGACGCGGACGTGGTCGTTGTCGTCAGCGGGTTAGGCAATGTCGTCTGCAGCAGATCGCTCGACGGCAGCGGCCTCAATGTAAGGCTGCCGGAATCCGGAGGAGTGCTCGAGCCGATACGATGGTGGCGTGTCTGGTCGGAGGGCGATGCATTCGTTCCGGTCGAACTAGTTGTGTCTGTTGTCGCCGACTGCGCCAGGATTGCGGGCGCCGCACCGACGATGTCGCTGGGCACAGGAGCTGCCGCCTGATCGAAGACCTGACCGGCCAACCCGGCCGACGGGCCCGATGGCGCCGACGAATCGGGTGGCAGGACGTCGTTGGGATCGACCGCAGCCGAAGCTTGCGTCGAGTTCAGGGACGAAAGACCTGTCTCCAGCAGTAGGGCAAGAGCGAGTGGCGCGACCGAGTTGCTGCCATCAGCGGTATCGGCCTCCGTTGGACTGGCAGTGGGCGTACCGGGACCGACAATCAGCAGAACTTCTCCCATGAATCCGTGGTCCGCGCTGCAATAGCGCAGCAGCGAAATCTGTCCGACCGCGTCGGCGGCCGGGCTGAACGTCAACCCGCATAGTTGTGAAGCAGTGATGATTTGACCGCGGGCGACGGCGGTCGTTCCATCGGCCAAGAACACTGAACCGTTCGAGGGCAGCTCTGTGAGCGCAACAGGTGTGTCCCCGGTCAAGCCGGCAGGGAGGTCGGCAAGCAATGGGATCGGCAGCCGACCGCCGTCTTGGGGAACGTAAATCACCACCCCGTTCCAGGGCGACACGTCTCCGGACAGCAAGGGTGTCGGAGCGAAGCTCAATGCGGCGAGTTCCGCGGCTGTCAACGTGTCGCCAACAGTCACCCGCGTGAAGCGATCGGCTTTGAGGACACCTCCGGCAGTCGGAAGGCCGGCCACCGTGACGGTCAGATCATGAAGGGTATAATTAGTTTCCGCGGACAGAAGCGGCTGCGCCTTCACAGATAAAGCGCTCGGTTTCTGCTTCAGCATGGCAATCACCCTCGAAAAAACGATTTAGTATTATCCGGAGTGACATAATGTCGCAGATTTAATTTATTTAATTTTAACGTCAATTAAATAATTAAAAATATTAATCACAAAAAAGGGATGGCGCTAAAAACACGCAAGATCCAAATGGAACGTCTTGGCGTTAGGGCCGGTCAGCCGTCAAAACGTCTCGGTGATCTTGCTCAGGCGAGGGGGACGATCCGGGTCAAATCCGCAGGCGCGCGCCGTCTGCTCGATCATCCGATAGGCTGGAACGAGCATGGTGATCGGGTCGGTGGCGGGGTCATCCTCGGCCAACCAGGGCAGCGAGCCATGCGGACCGCCGCATAGATGCAGCGCGATCTTTTGCTCGCGCAATTCTTCTGCCAGCGCGTCCACCGTGGCCGCCGTTTCATCCATGAGGCGCATCATGACAACCGGCGTGCGCGATGATAGCGCGGCCCGCGGTCCATGCTGCAGCTCGGCGGCGCTCAGACCAATGGAAGGCAGGCGCAGGATTTCCGAAAGTTTGAGCGCGATCTCCCGCGCCGAGCCTAGGCCGAGGCCCCGCGCCGCCACAAACACGGCTGACGCGTTGGCGAGATCATCGGCAATCCCGGACCAGTCGAGCACCAGTGCGCGGTGCAGGCGCTCGGGCAGCCTGTCGAGGGCTGACCGCAGCGCGTGATCTTCCGCCAGCTCGGCAACAAGTCCGGCGCTAGCGGCCATCGAGCCGATCACGGTCTTGGTCGCGGCTATGGAGTGCTCTCTGCCGGCTTCGATCGGAATGACGAACTCCGCTTCGTCAGCCACCGGCGACGACGTCGCATTGACGATGGCGACGGTGCGGGCGCCCGCTGATCGCGCCGACCTGGTCGCCGCAATAAGATCCGGGCTGCGCCCGGATTGCGAGATCACGATGAACAGCGCATGGCGCAGCATCAAGGGCGTGCGAAATGCCGTGATCACCGAAGGAGCGCTGGCTGAAACGGGAAGGCGAAGCCGCGTCTCGACAAGGTATCTTAAGAAAACCCCGGCATGCCCGGAGCTTCCCCGGCCGCACACGACGCACAGGGGGGCGGAGCCAATCCCAATTCGCTGTGCGATGTCGCGCGTGGCGGCGCGGTTACGAACAATTTTGGCGACAACATCCGCGCTTTCACCGATTTCGCTCGCCATCGCGGATGTTGTCACGGCTCAACCTCTCCGCCTTGCTTGCGCGCCGGCGCTTCCTTGTGATGCCGGTCAACATCCTTGACGAGATCCTTGGCGAGTTCGGCAAACACGCGCCGAAGATTGCCGTCACAGTTTTTCAGAATGGCCTCGGCATCAACCCTGTCGACACCCAACGCCAGAAGGCTTGCCGTCTTGATGTCTCCCTCGGCCTGCTCAAGCGAGCGTGCCGCGTGCGACGGATCACAGTGCGCGATTTGCGCTACCATGGCCTCGGCGCGCCGCTTCAGCTTGGCATTGGTCGGCTGCATGTTCACCATCATGCCGCGATACACCCGGCCAAGGCGCAGCATGATCCCTGAGGAGATCAGGTTGAGCACAACCTTCTGCGCGGTGCCCGCCTTCATCCGCGTAGAGCCGGCGATCAGCTCGCAGCCGGTCTCGATCAAGATCGGAAACTTTGCCGATGCCAGAAGTGCGGTGCCCGGATTGTTGGCGACACCGATTGTCACCGCACCGAAAGAGCCCGCCTGCTGCAGCGCCGCGACCGTGAATGGCGTTGTCCCGCTGGCGGCAACAGCGATCACCACGTCGTGCGGCGTGAGCCGCGCGGCATTGATCTGCGTGACCGCATCATCGACATCGTCCTCCGCGCCCTCGACGCTGGTGACGAACGCGCTGTCTCCGCCGGCGACGATGAAGCGGACACGCTCGTTAGGCCAGGCGAAGGTCGGCATCAGCTCGGCGCCGTCCTGGACCGCCACGCGGCCCGAGGTGCCGGCGCCGACATACACAATGCGTCCGCGATCGCCCAGCGCCGCTTTGGCCGCTTCGGTCGCCGCAGTGATCGCGGGAAGGGCATGGCCAATCGCCGCGACTGCCGCAAGCTGGCCCTCCCACATCGCTTCCATCGCTGACGTCAGCGACCATGCATCAAGATCGGCAAAGCGGGGATCTACTTCTTCGGTGGCCATATAGTTGATCCGTGCGCCATCAAACGCTGAACTTTGAAGCCTGTTCATGGTCAGTTTCTCTCCCGGGCAGGTCAAGCCGCCCTCGCGCCACCAGCAACGCGCCGGCCGCCGCGTCGGCGTCGGGACACCTCAGGCGGGCGCGCAGGTCAGGCGTTAGCCAGGGCGTAATGGCATCTGCGAGCCCGCCCACCAATGAGAGCCGGTCAATTCCTCTCGCCAGGAACAGATCGAGCAGATCACCAATGGCATCGGCCGCGCGTTCGACAATGCGACGGCCGACCGGATCGCCCTGATTGGCGTGCCGTATCACGATCGGCGCGAACGCAGCGTAGTCTGTGGCCCTGGCTTCTTCAGACCAAGCCACGGCCTGATAAGGATCATGATCGAATGCACCCAGCACCTCTGAAAGCAATGGGGTCAGCTCGCTGCGGCGATCCGCGGCCCGCAGCGCCAATCGAACAACCTGCAGGCCGATGTCGGCGCCGCTGCCTTCGTCCGACACGGGAAAGCCGTAACCGCCGAGACGGATTTCGGAGCCGTCGATCAGGCCGACACCCACCGAGCCCGTGCCGGCTACCACGATGGCCCCGTCCGCGCCGCTATGGGCACCGAGACAGGCCGCCAGGCCGTCGCTGATGAAGATGACAGACGCAAAGGGGTGCGCGATCTCGTTGAGCGCCGCTTCCGCGCCCCGGCGACCAAGACCGGCAAGGCCAATTCCAGCGTGCATCCGCGCGAAATCCTCGCGCGTCAGTCCAGTCTGTGCGCCTGCCGCTTCAGTGGCCTCCATAATGGACCGCCAGGCCTTCTCGAAGCCAATCCGCGTCGTGGCAGGCCCCGAGCTCGCTTCACCGAGTACCCTGCCGTTTTCGTCCTCGATCCGGGCACGGCAGCGGGTTCCGCCGCCGTCAATGCCGAGATACGTGGTACCTTTTGTTCCCATGGAAAGTTAACGCGAGGGTTTCGCTCCGGGTCCTCCCAAAGCCCTAGGTGTACATATAAAGTCTTGTACAGGACTCGCCTCACGAGTCCGTGACTGCCGTTCTCGGATCAATACTGATGGGCCACGCCGGGTCTTCCGTCTCTCTCACGATTGCCGCACAGCACATCTTTGATGGTGCCGAGATGCGCGGGCCGGGGTCGGTCAGGATCTCGCAGGGGCGGATTGAAAGCATTACCTTCGGCGAGGCGGAGGCACGCGCCTCCATCCACCTTCCCGCAGACGCGATCCTTGCACCCGGATTCATCGACATCCAGGTGAACGGAGGCGGGGGCGTTCTTCTCAACGACCAGCCAACGGAGGCTGGCGTTCGACGCATCGTTGAGGCGCACCGCAAGCAGGGGACCACGGGCTGCTTGCCGACCCTCATCACCGATCGCAGCGAGGTCATCGAGCGATTGGCTGCAGTCGCCCAGGCTTGTCTGAAGATTCCCGGCGTGCTCGGCTTTCATCTGGAAGGGCCGGCCCTCAACACGTCTCGCAAGGGCATTCATCCGGAAGCCGAGATACGCGTGCCCGATCGGCGCGATCTTGCCGCGATCAAGAGTTTTGGGGGCCGCGGCTGCTCCATTGTGACCTTGGCCCCGGAATGCGTGCCCGCGTCCATGATCGACGAATTGATCGGCGCCGGATTGCGTATCGCGGCCGGCCACAGCGACGCCACCGCGGCCGAAATCGGCCAGGCGGTTGATCACGGTGTCTCGGGCGTGACCCATCTGTTCAATGCCATGTCGCAGTTGAACGCCCGGGAGCCGGGCTTGGTGGGCGCCGCGCTTTGGGATGACCGGCTGTTTGCGGGGATCATCTGCGACGGCATCCACGTTGACCGCGCTGGTTTGCGCGTTGCCTTCCGCTGCAAGGGACGCGATCGATTGATGCTGGTCACTGACGCCATGCCATTGGCTGATACGAACGACCGGCAATTCATGCTGCAGGGAAGGCAGATCACGTTGCACGAAAATCGCCTGACTGGCCCCGATGGCACACTCGCGGGCGCTCACCTCACCATGATCGAAGCGGTGCGCAACGCCGTTGCGCTCGCCGGAATCTCCCTTGTCGATGCCCTCATCATGGCCTCTCGGACGCCAGCTGCATTTCTGGGCCTGGAGTCCGAGCTTGGACGGATCGCGCCCGGATACCGCGCGGACCTTGTCGCCTTCAATCCGAACTTTGAAGTCGTCGGCACATGGATCAGCGGTGTCGGTTCTATGGACGAGACAGGCGAGGCTTCTCACCGAGGTTAGATGCGCAACCATCCCATCATCGTGCAAAAATATGGCGGTGTCTGTCTCGAAACACCGACGAAAATTCGCGCGGTTGCGCGCAGTCTCGCCGAGCTGCATGGCCGTGGTCATCGTGTCGTGGCGATCGTCTCCGCCATGGGCAAGACCACTGACCAGTTGATCCAGATGGCTTATCAGGTAAGCCCTGCTCCCAATCGCCGTGAACTCGACATGCTGCTGACGACCGGTGAGCGCATCAGCATGTCCCTGATGAGCATGGCGCTTTCCGACCTCGGTGTATCAGCGATCAGCTTCACCGGCAGCCAGGCCGGCGTGATGACCGACGACTCCCATTCCTCGGCACGCATTCTGGATGTACGGCCCATTCGCGTGCGTGAGGAACTCGATCGTGGGCGCGTTGTGGTGCTGGCAGGATTTCAGGGCGTGAACCCGGCGACCAGGGAAATCACCACGCTCGGCCGCGGCGGCAGCGACACCACGGCCGTTGCGATGGCCGCGGCGCTGAAAGCCGAACGCTGTGAAATCATCAAAGAGGTCGACGGAATTTGTTCGGCCGATCCGCGCATCGTGTCGGATGCAAAGCCCCTGCGGCGCGTGGACTTCGCATCCCTGTCCGAAATGTGCTTCTGGGGTGCAAAGATCCTGCATTTTCGCAGCGTAGAGCTGGCGCAAAGTCAGGATGTGCCTCTGGTTCTCAAGCAGTGGGGTGGCGTTGAACACAGCACGCAAGTGATGAAAGAGGTTGCAGGCATGGAAAACGGAAAGGTTCTGGCCGTCAACTCGATGGCTCGCATTGAGCATGTGGAAATCGATTCCAAGGATCTCAATCACGGTTTCGAGAAATTCGCGCAGCATCTCAAGCAAAACAGCCTGTCCTGGCCGCAGCTCCTCGCCTCGAGCTTCACCGCGGGAAAGACCAGCATGACCGTGGCTTGTGATTCAGAGTGGCTCGACGCCCTATTGCGCACGCTGGAGCACGCTAAGGATCTGCGCAAGCAGCGCGAGGCTTCAAGCTCGGTGAGTCTCACCTGCTTCGGCGGCGTTTCGTCGGAATTGCCGTTCAGGGCGTTGCAGGTTCTCGGACATCACGGGATTGTCCCCGACAGTTATGTGTTGTCGCCGCATTCGGTCAGTCTGTTTGTGCCTGTGGAGAACCGGGAAGCCGCGGTCAAGGCGTTGCATTCGCTTATCCAGCACACATAAAGCCGAGCGCGAGCTAAGGGGTGAAGCGGTGGCCTGGGTCCGCCGTTTCCGCATCGAGCGTGACGTGATTTGGCAAGACATCGACGACGTAAATCGGACGACCACCTAAAGCCTGAAGCGGGCGGTGCTGCCGTTTGGTGGCTCGGTCACGAACAGCCGGACGCTCGCAAAGCCATTGACATTATAATATCAGCATCGCAGCGACCCGTGTGTACCACGTCCGACATGGGATTGTGACACTGGCTGGCTAGGGTCCGCGACACGCGCTTATGAATTTGGGGGTACGTTTGACGATGAACAGGCCGGTTGTGAGGAACCGGTGGCGATATTTGCGCTGGGTCGTGATCTTCGGTACTGCAATCGCCTTCATCTCCGGCAGCCTCCGCGCGGCCGATCATCGCTTCGTGTTCGACCTCCCGGCGCAACAACTTGCATCCGCGCTGGAGACGTTCAGCGCCGTGACGGGAGTCGTCGTGCTTTATGACGGAAACTTGGCGGTGGGCCGCACCTCGGTCGAGGTGAAAGGCGAACTGCCCTCCGATGTGGCACTTCAACGGTTGCTTAGGGGTAGTGGGCTCGTCGCGCGATACACGGCTGACGAGGCGATCGTCATTGTGCCGGACGCTCCGGAACCGGCGATTGCGCGCTCACCCTCTGCTATCGCCAAGGCGGCGCTGGCGAACCGCGGCAGGGACGAGCAAGGCTATTTCAGCCTGCTGCAGGCTGGCATCGGCCGCGCCCTGTGCAGCACTGCGCGGACCAGAC
Source organism: Bradyrhizobium sp. LeoA1Lang (assembly GCF_055413685.1). NCBI lineage: Bacteria > Pseudomonadati > Pseudomonadota > Alphaproteobacteria > Hyphomicrobiales > Nitrobacteraceae > Bradyrhizobium > Bradyrhizobium sp. LeoA1Lang. The sequence continues at coordinate 28,542 of NZ_JBVAPG010000036.1, forward strand.
CGGGGGACTACCGCCTTGCCATGAAATTCTGGATCGGCCCGGCTGGCGAGGTGATGCATCCGGTCCTGCTCGGCTCGACGAACGACCCGGACCGGGATGCAGCGATCCTTGACGCGGTGGCTGCCGCCTCGATTGGCGAGCCGCCGCCGGCCGGGCTGGCGCAGCCTTTTACATTTGTGATGCTGCCGCGCTCCTCCGGCATCGTTAACTGCGCCGCCGAGGGGAAAGGGCGGAGCCATGGATAAGCTCCGCGATCCCTCCGACGACAGCGGCGACGCGAAAGAACCCGGCCGCGACGGTATCGGAGACGGCTCCGCCCTGCGGACCCTGTTCGTCAAGCGCTATGCCGATCTCACGCGCCGCCTTGCGCGGCGGCTGGGATCACAGGAATGGGCCGAAGACGCGCTGCACGATACTTATCTGCGGCTTGCGGGAGGCGAAAGCGTCGGAACAATCCGCAATCCGCTGGCCTATCTCTTCCGCATGGCCATCAACACTGCTCTGGACCAGCGTCGCGCCGAACAGCGACGCCTCACGAAGGCCGACATCGACGCCGTGATCAATGTCCCCGATGATGCGCCTGGACCCTTGCAAGTGGTCGAGAACCAACGGGAGATAGTCCGGCTGAGCGACATCATCGCCAAGCTTCCGGCGCGGCGGCGGGAGATACTGTTGGCGGCGCGTGTTGACGGAATGACACGCCGCGAGATCGCCGCGCGCTTCGGGATTTCCGTGAGCATGGTCGAACAGGAACTGCGGGCGGCGCAGGAATATTGCGCCTCGCGCTTCAAACGGAACACGCCCAAATGATGCGGGAGAGCAAAATTTGTTGTGCGGCTTTGCCGGTCGAAAAACGTCTTAGGGATGAACGTCAGCAGCCATGGAGATGGTTCGCCACAGGCCGGCATGGGCCTCGGGTGGAGTTATAGATGGTTCGTCCGGACAATGACGATGCGCTGGATCCGCTGGAACGTGAGGCCTATGCCTGGATCAGGCGTCTGACCTCCGGCGAGGCGACGTCCGCGGACGTGGAGGCGCTGAAGCACTGGCAAAGCCGGAGCGTCGCCCACGCGGAAGCCTTTGCGTCCGCGAGCCGGCTGTGGGGCGCAATGGGGCCGGCCGGTGAGCATCTGCGCAAAGGGCAAAGCGTCGGCAATGCCACCCGTCGTCCATCCGTGCTGACGCGGCGCCATATGATCGGCGGTGCGCTCGCGGCTTCCGTCGCCGGTGCCATGGTGATACGGCCGCCGTTCGGGATGTGGCCCTCCTGGTCCGAATTGCGCGCAGACTATCGCACTCAGGTTGGCGAGCAGCGCCGGATCACGGTGATGGACGGCGTATCGATCCGGATGAACACGCGCACCAGCATTGCCCTCGGCACGAGGGACAGTGGAGCCGGCATCGAACTGGTCGCCGGGGAGGCGTCGATCAGCGTTCCTGCGCCGGTAACACGACCGTTCGTCGTGGAGGCAGGCGGCGGCCGCGCGAGCACGCTCAATGCCAATTTCGAAATCCGCGTTCTCGACACATCGACCTGTGTGACCTGCCTGCGTCAGCAGGTCGACGTCAGCTATGGACAGCGCACGGTGACGCTGCGCGACAAGCAGCAGGTTTCCTACGGCAACGGCGTGTTGGGCGCGGTCGCGGACATCGATCCGGAAGTTGTCTCGGCGTGGACCAACGGCGTGTTGCTGTTCCGCATGACTCCGCTGTCGGACGTGGTGGCCGAGTTGAACCGCTATCGCTCGGGACGCATCGTTCTCCTGAATGCGCAGCTCGGCAGCCGTCCCGTGAACGGCCGCTTCCGCATCGACCGGCCCGACGAGGTGTTGACGCAGATCGAGCAGGCGTTCGGCGTTACCCGCAAGACGCTGCCCGGTGGCGTCGTGCTCCTGAGCTGACGCCGGTAACGGACCCCGGCGGAACTGTCATCAAAACTTCATAACATTCTTCTGTGGGGTCGCGCCTCGGGAAACGTCTCAGCACCGAGGCCCGTGGCTGCGCTCCTGCCGCTGCGGGCTGCTGTTGTCAGAGGTGCCCGCATGTCCATTCGCCCGTCGTCCGTCCGCTCCATCCATATGTCGTCCGGGCGCGCGTTGCGGCGGGGGCTGCTTCTCGCGACGGTCAGCATGGCGGCGTTGTCCGCAGCAGGGTCGGAATCTCTGGCGCGTCCCCTGGGGAGCTATGCACAAGGCTCGTCCGGCGCTGCCGCAGCGGCGGCGCAAGGCGTGATACAGGCCGCACGGCAAGCGCAGGAGTCGATCAACCGCGCGACGCTCGCGATTCAGGCAAGGCAAGCGGCGCAGAACGCGGCGAGGGCGGCGGCGCTCGCAGCAAGGCCAAGTGGTATCCCGGACGGCCTGCAGCCGGGTGGCCTGCAGATCGGGGCGGGGGTGCGGATGCCCGGCGGCGGCATCAATCCAGATCTCTGGCGCGGAGCGGACCTGCCGACCGAGACCGTGAGCGGGGATCGCACCCAAGTGAGGGTCGATCAGACCCAGCAGAAAGCGATCCTGACCTGGGACAGCTTCAACGTCAGCGAGCGCACGGATCTGCGGTTCAATCAGCAGGGTCGCGCCGACTGGTCGGTCCTGAACCGGGTGCTCGATCCGTCAGCGGCGCCGAGCCGCATTCTCGGCACCATCAAGGCCGACGGCGCCGTCTACGTGATCAACCGCAACGGCATCATCTTCGACGGCAGGAGTCAGGTGAATGTCGGCAGCCTGATCGCGTCGTCGCTCGATATTCATGGTGGCGCGATCGAATATCAGGCGGGCGCGACCGAGCAGCAGAAGCTTGCGGCACGCAATCAGCGCTTCATGGACGGTATCTTGGCCGCTAATCCGCCGTCCAACGCAAGCGTGCCGCTGACCTTCTTCGACGGCACGAACATGAACGCGGTTGCCGACCGCACGAAGCCTGGTGAGACCTTCGCGGCATATGATGGCGTGACGGTGGACGCGGGCGCGCAGATCGCCGTCGGCAGTTTCGGTCAGGCGGTGCTGATGGGCCACAACGTGGTCAATCGCGGTCGGATCGATGCGCCCGACGGTCAGGTGCTGATGGCGGCCGGGCGCGGCGTATTGCTGCTCGACGGCACCAAGCGGGATGCGCTCAAGGACGGGTGGGGCGCAGATATCGGTGGTCCGCCGATCCGCGGCTTCCTTGCGGGAGTGGATCGTGGCGGCTTCACCGAAAACTCGGGCCTGATCATCACCGAGCGCGGCAACATCACGCTCACCGGCAAGAACGTCAGCCAGGACGGCGCGCTGATCTCGACGACGGCAGCGGAAGCCGCGGGATCGATCCTGATCCAGGCCCAGTCAGGCATGGTCAGGGGCACGAACCATACCCGGGATCTGACGGGAAATCCGAACAATCCCGCCAGCCTGACTGAGGGTATGTTCCCGAACATAACCGGTGAGGGAGGTGCCGCGGAATTTGGCGAGGGCAGCTACGCGGCCATTCTCCCGGATTTCAGCGGCGAGAAGGTGGTCGGCAATCCCTACAAGCCGTCGACGGTCGACGTCTACGGCAACAGCATTGTGTTCCGGAAAGACGCGGTGTTGTTTGTTCCCGCCGGCGACATGCGTCTTGTTGGCGTGAAGAAAGACGGGCGAAATTCATCAACGCTCAACGACAGCCGGATCTACATCGACTCTGACGCAATCCTCGATGTCTCAGGATTGCGCGACGTCGAGATCGCAATGGAGCAGAACACCATTCGCGCCGAGCTGCGCGCCAACGAACTGCGCGACAACCCGGTGCTGCGTGATGGCAGCCTGCGCGGCACGACCGTCTATTTCGACGCCCGCTACGGTGCCAAGCTGACGGACGGAACGGGCGTTGCCGATCTGTCCGGCTACTACGATCTGATCCCGCGCGATGTCGCCCAGTTCATGACGGTCGGCGGCAAGATCTCGATGGCCGGCATGGAGGTAATTGCCCGCGAAGGATCCGTTATCGACCTGTCGGGCGGCAGCGTCCGCTACCTCGATGGCTACGTGCGCAGCACGCGCCTGATGACGGCAGGCGGCCAGTTGGTGCCGATCGAGCAGGCGCAAGCCGGCGTGGTGTACCTCGGCGTGGAGGGCGATTTCATTCGCAACCATGAACGCTGGGGCATCGTCGAGCGATACGTGTCGCCTTTCGGCAGGACCGGGGCCAGATTCGAAAAAGGATACACCGAAGGCCGCTCGGCAGGATCTCTGTTGCTGAACAACGTCGTCACGGCCAGCTTGGGCGGAGGCGACAACGTTTCCACCGATGCCATTCGTATCTTCGATGGCGAGGTCCGCGCCGATGTCGTCGTCGGCGAGCGCCAGCGCGATGCCTCGACCGGAGCCGGCGTCACCGATGTGACGCGCATCTGGCACGAACGGCCGAGCCTCGGGACGCTGAATATGGGCTCGAACTACAGGATCATCACCTCTCAGTTCGACGCCAATCCGATCGGCGGCAGCATCATCATCGGCAGCGATGGCCCGCGGCTCGGCAAGGACTTTGGTGCCGACACCGCTCTTCTGGACTACACGCACGATCTCGCATCGCTGTACGGCTCCGTACAGGCCTATCAGCATGTGCTGCCAGAAGCATGGTTCGACGGCTCGACTTTCGGCAACGTCACGCTGATATCCGGCGGCGGCAAGAACGGCGTTCTGACGGTCGGCGAAGGCAAGACCGTTGACGTCGGCGCTTTCGGCTCCTTCACGTTCGTCGGCCGGCAGGCCGAGATCGACGGCGCGATCAGGGCGCCGGGCGGAAAGGTGCACGTCGAAGCTCTGCGTTCGACGTCGCCGGCAGGATCGACGTCGATCGCCTGGGATCAGATTCCGGAAATCGAACGTCCGATCATTCATCTGGGCGAATCCGGCGTCATCGACGTTGCCGGGCGCTGGACCAGCGATCGTTCGGGTGCGAGCAACGTGTCGCCAGTCGTCAATGGCGGCAAGGTCGAATTGATCAGTCGCAGCATCATACTGGACAAGGGTTCGCTCATCGACGCAAGTGGCGGCGCGCACTTGTCGAGCAACGGGAAGGTCGAGGCGGGCAATGGCGGGTCGATCCTGATCGATACGGTCACCCCATACATCAGCACGAGCAGCGCCGCAGGCCTCGCGAACGGGCGGCTCGAGATGAACGGCGATATTGTTGCCTATGCGCCAGGCAGAGGTGGCTCGCTCACCATCGATACGCCTGACGACGTGGTCATCAGTGATCACACGGTGTTGTTCGCGGATGGGGTCCTGCCTGCCGGAACGGCCGCGCCGCGGAACATGATGCTGGCGGCGGACTTCACCCTGAAGACGGGTGATGTGCTGCCGGTCGATTTCCAGTACGTGTTGAACAGGCTGGCTGCAGGCGAAAAGGCGCCTGTCGACGTAACCCTGTCAGGTCCCACCACCACCATCGGATCTGGCGGCTTCGTCGTTCCTCCGGGGATGAGATACCGCAAGTTTCCGCTCTCCACCTATTACGGCGCAGGAGAAACCATTCCAGCCGGGACGAGGGTCTACGGCACGCCCACACTGGCGAAAGGCTTCGCGCTTCCGATCAATCTATTCCCGAACGGCAGTGCGATCACCGCCGTGACCTTGACCAAGCCGGCTGGCTCCGTGGCCGACGCACCGCTCACCCTGAAAGCAGGGACGATCATTCCCACTGGCTCCGTTCTCTCCTCCGCGAGCCAGGTCGTTGCACCAAGGGTCCTTGCCGCCGATTTCTTCACCAAGGGGGGCTTTGCAAGCTATACGCTGAGCGGCGCGCGGGGCATGACGGTGACGAGCGGTACCGTCATTGCGCCGACAGTCGATATGCTGATGCTGAACGCCGCTGCAATCCAGGCGCCGAACGGCGCCAGGCTCTACGACCTGCTCAACCAGCAGAACGGCGTCGCGCTGCTCAACTCGTCCGAACGTCCTGCTGGTCTGCGCGACCAAATGGAGCTCACGCTCGGCACCGCGCCGTTCTCGCCGGACGGAACAGCACGGCCCGTGCGCGTCACCGGGGCATATCAGACCTCCGAGTTCGTCACGGTGGCCCGGCATCCGGGCCGGCTGGTGCTGGAGACCGGCGCCGAGATCCTGATGGATGCCAAATCCACAGTCCGGCTCGACTCGCTCGTCGATGTGTTTGTCGATGGTACGATCTCGACACCCGGAGGAACAATTCATCTTGTCCCCAATGGCACGCAATCAACCTATTTGAATGCGAATGTGCGCCTGGGCGCGAATGCCCGCTTGCTCGCAGGCGGCTACCAGGAATCCGTCCCGACAACCTATGGCGAACGCCGTTCGGTCGAGGCGGGCGGCCTGGTTCAGATCGGCGTCCTGCCGGTGAACGGCGACAATCGTGCGACCCAGGGCGCGGTGCTGATCGATCCGCATGCGGTGATCGACGTATCCGGCGTTCATGGCGTTGCGGATCTGGACCGTGGCGGCGCATCGACGCTCTCGAAGTCCGGCAGCCCGTACACTCCGGTCGAAGTCGATGGCGCGGCGGGGGCGATCACCATCTATGCCAATAGCGGCGTGATCGCTGGTGATCTCCGGCTGTCGCCCGGCGGCGCCAGCGGATATGGCGGCACGCTGACAGTCGCCACCGGATTCACCTATCCTCAGCTCTTCGCCATTGTCGTTGCGCAGTCTGCGCCGGCTGGATTTGCGGTCACGCAGAACTCGCTGGCTTCCGGCTATTCGTCGCTGCTCGTGGCCGCGAACGCGGTCAACCGTTCCGGCGCGGATGATCTTTCCCTACTGCCGGCCGAGTTCACCAACAACCGCGGCATCATCTTCGATGGCGACGTCACACTCGCGACGCGCCGTTCGATCACGCTTGCCAGCTATAATCTCAGCACCGGCGCTGGCGTTTCGGCCGTTGCCGGTTCGGTGAACCTGACATCGTCCTACGTGCGTCTGCAGGGCTACAGCTCGGATTACCAGGGTGGCATGTCCGCTCCGTCCGGCACGGACGGGCGGCTGACGATCCATGCCGATCTGATCGATATCAGCGGCGGCACCAAGCTCGGCGGCTTCGGCCAAACATCCTTCGTTGCAACGGGCGATGTCAGGCTTGCCGGCAATTCCGGCGTGGCCGGCACGCTGACGACCGCGGGCTCGCTCCTGTTCGATGCGGCCCAGGTCTACGCCGCGCTCGGTCGGGCCGGGCCGTATCTGGCGGACGATCCGCGCGAGCTCGCGGATACCAATCCGGGCTTCCTCGTCGATGCAGGCCGTTCGATCACGGTGCGCTCGAACGGCCGCGCGGCGCCGGTGCCATTCTCCTATGGCCAGCGACTGACCTTGCGCGCGCCGATCATCGACCAGGGCGGCGTGATCCGCGCGCCGCAGGGACAGATTCGGCTCGAAGCCGGCCAGACGTTGACATTGCGGCCGGGCAGCCTGACCTCCGCGTCGCTCGAAGGGCTCGTTGTTCCCTTCGGCTATCTGACTTCCGATGGTCTGTTCGGCGGGTACCACAAAGCGGGCTATGTGCCGACCAAGTCGGTGAAACTCGCCGGCGCCGATGTCGACGTCCAGCAGGGCGCGGTGGTCGACGTCAGCGGCGGCGGCGATCTCCTCGGCTGGTCGTTTGTCGGCGGCAACGGTGGATCGGTGAACGTCCTCGCCGACACCTCCGTCGAGCGCTACGCGATCCTCCCGAGCCTTGGCGCTGCGCCTGCGCCCACGAGTGACAATGCGCCCGCAGCCGTCGGCGGCACGGCGCCGCTGCAGGACAGCCGGCTGAAGGTGGGCGACACCGTCTATCTTCAGGGCGTCCCGGGCCTCGCGGCGGGTTACTATACGCTGCTTCCCGCACACTACGCGCTGCTTGCCGACGGCATGCTGGTCGAGCCGTTCGGCAGCAGCTCCGCCGCAGCGTATCCTACCGTGAAGTTGGCCGACGGCTCGGTGCTGGCGAGCGGCTATCGTGCGGTCGCCGGCAGCAGCATCCGCGACGCCGGCTTTTCCCGCTTCAAGGTGATGGATGCGGCAACGTGGACGCAGTACAGCCAGTTCAACACCCTGTCGTTCAATACCTCCGCCCATGAACTCGCACAGGCGGCCGAGCTCCCGACGGTGCGAACGCCGCAGGACGCAGGCGTGATCATGCTCGCCGCCGGCAACAGCCTGAACCTCGCAGGCACGGGGCGGTTGGGCGCCAGCGCCGGCGGGCTGCTTGGCAATCTCGACGTCTCGGCGGCGAAGATCGCGCTTGTCAGCGGGGCAACCGCGACGCCGACGGGCGTGCTGCGCCTCGACGCGCATCAATTGGAAAGCTTCGGCGCCGGCAGCGTGCTGATCGGCGGGACGCGCGCCTATGGTGCAACCGGAACCACCGTTACCGTCGGCGCGAGCGAGGTCACCGTCTACAAGAACTCCGAGTTCTCCGCGCCTGAGCTCATCCTCGCGGCGTCGGGAACAGTCGAGGTCCGTAACGGCGCGTCGCTCACGGCACAGGGGGTGGCGTCCGTGGACAGCAATCCGCTGCTATTGAGCGGCAACGGCGCCTTGCTGCGGCTGTCCACAGGAGAGCGCGTCGGCCTCGTGCGCACGGGAAGCAACGGCACCGCAGGCGTGCTCACCGTTGGCGACGACGCGGTGCTGCGGGCTGCGGGCTCGATCTCATTCGACGGTGGCAACGCCATCAACCTGTCCCCTCGTGCGGTCTTTCAGGCCGCGCAGCTCGATCTCGCCTCGGACATCGTCAATCTGGGCGACGTGCCGGCCGGCACCGCGGGGACAACCTTCACCGAAGGCATGCTGGAGCGTTTTGCTGCGGCTTCCGACCTGCTGATCCGCGGACACCATTCGATCAATCTCTACGGCGACTTCCAGCTCGGGCAACACGGCGCAGCCGGGACCGCAGCGCTCAAGGCGCTGACGCTGGATACCGCATTGCTGCAGGGCGTCGGCGCGCCGGCGCGTCGGCCCAGCATCACCGCGCAGACGCTGGCGCTGCGCAACAGCGGCGCTTCGGGGACCTATGCCGGGCCGGATACGGCGGCCGCGCTGAACCTCGACGTTGATCGCCTGCTGCTTGGACCTGGTAATGTCGTACTCGGCGGCTTCCAGGCACTGCAGGGCAGAGCCGGCGAGATCCGTGCGTCTGGAAGCGGCACGTTCAACGTGATTACCGCCGGTGCCGCGGGCACGGGTGGCGTGTCGCTTGCGGTTGGGCGGGTCACGGCGGAGGCTCAATCCGACTATGCGCTCGTGACCACGGGCAGCCTGCAACTGAACAAGGGCGCGTTTGCCGGCGCCGCTGCTGATCTCCCGATTGGCGGCCGCCTGATGCTGCAGGGCACGAGCGTCGTGTTCGACACCCAGGCGATCCTGCCGGCCGGCGTGATCGACATCCGCGCGACCAGCGGAGGATTGGTTGTTGGGTCCTCGGCGATGCTCGACGTCTCCGGCCGCGCCGTGGATTTCCGCGACGTCGTGCGCTTCGCCCCAGGCGGCGGCGTGACGCTTGTGGCGGCTGGCGATCTCTTGCTCGCGCCCGGCTCGGTCATCGACGTGTCGGGATCAGCGCGCGGCGGCGATGCGGGCTGGATCGATCTGACCGCTGCGCGCGCGCAGATTGACGCCGTTCTCCGCAGCAACGTGGCAAGTGGCTACGCCGGCGGCTCCTTCACGCTCGATGCTGATCAACTTGGCAGCACTTTCTCTGACCTGAACGGCAGGCTCAACGCCGGCAACTTCGATCGCGACATCACCGTGCGTTTGCGCGCGCAGGATATTGCGCTTCTGGCCGGCGAGCGTCTTTCGGCGCATCGCGTGATGCTGCGCTCCGATAGCGGCTGGATCGACATCCAGGGCACGATCGCCGCGGCAGGCGACGAGGTGATCGCCGACGGCGGCGACGTGCGTCTGATCGGCGAAAAGGGCGTTCGGCTCCATGCCGGCGCCCGCATCGAGGCCCAGGCCGGGCCGACGGCGGCGGACGGCTATGCGCCGGCCAGCGGCTATGTCGAACTGGCCTCGACCGGAACGCGTAGCGGCCTCACCGACACGAAAGGGATTGATGTCGACGCGCGCGCCGTGATCGACGTGTCCGGTGGCCGTGAGGGCGGCGGCCGCATCCTGATGCGCGCGAACTACGTGCCGGTCGCCGGAGACGATCCGCGCAACGTCTTCCGCGTCGCGGCCGGCAACACCTCAACCTATGTGGGCGCGCGAGAGAAGGTTCTGGTCGGCGTCCACACCTATGACGTGGCTGCTGTCGATGCGGCGTTGGTGACGCAGGCGTTGGCTGACCTGCAAGCCATGCCGGCAAACGCGGTCACGGGCTTCGCCTCGATGGGCGGAGCGCTGTTCCGCAACACCAGCGGCGATCTGACGATCGCTGCCGATATCGATCTCGGAGGGGCCAGCCTGAACCGTCCGAGCTGGATGGGCTTCGAGGCCGGACAGGACATCCTGGTCAATGCCACGATCAGTGACAGCTTCGACAGTGCCGCAAAGGGCGCAGCCCTCAAGTCGGCCGCGCCCGATGCGGGAGTGACCGGGACTTCGTTCAACTTCAACTTCGACAGCGGTCGCGATATCGTTGTCGGCGCGGGCGAGATCATCCGCAGCGGCACCGGCGAGATCCGGATGGATGCGGGACGCGATCTCGTCCTCACCAGCAACACCTCGGTGATCTATACCGCGGGCGTGAAGACGCCGACCAAAGCAGGGTTTGTCGTCGGCGCCAAGCAGGGGGACTATCCGACCGCGGGCGGCAACATCATCCTCAACGCGGGACGGGACATCACGGCACCCATCGTCAGGCAGAGCACGTCCGCCTGGCTCTATCACTACGGCGAGACCAACTGGACCGGCGATCCCGCTGCATCGACCGTCAAGGACCAGACGAGCTGGTCGATCGTGTTCGGCAATTTCGAATCCGGCGTTGGCGCACTCGGCGGCGGTGACGTGCGCGTGCGTGCAGGCCGCGACGGTAGGGACCTCTCGGTCGCAATCCCGACGACGGGACATCTGACCACGCCGACGACACCGCAAGGCCAGGCCGGTCCGGTTGCCACCGCGCAGGACCTTTACATCCGCGGCGGCGGCAATCTCGACGTCCGCACCGGGCGCGATCTTCTCGGCGGCGTGTACATGCTCGGGCGTGGTCATGCGGAACTGAGCGCCGGCGGACGTATCATGGCGAGCGGCGCGCTGGCGCCGCTGCGGACCGGCAACTGGACCGCATCGCCGCCCTACACCACGACCACAGTCAGCATGCTGGTGGGCCTGATGGACGCCACCGCCAGCCTCAGCGCGGTCGGCGGGGTTGCCATCGAAGGGATTTACGATCCCATGCTCATCGGACAGGTGGCCGGCAATCACAACGGCAACGTCGGTTCCGCGTTTATGAGCTTCTCCGAACGCGCGGCCGTCGATGCGGTGTCGGTCGGTGGGGACGTCGTTTACTACGGCAACCCATGGCGGGCTCCCGATCTCAGCCTCGGCGGCGCCTACGAGGTGCAGGTGAAGACCGTCAGCACACCGGATCCGAGGCCGCTGTTGCTGGAGCGGTTGAACCTCCTGCCGCCGACCTTGCGGCTGGCTTCGCTGCAGTCCGATGTCTCGATCGCAGCCAAGGCGCGGACGTTCGGCATCTACGTGCCGATGCTGCTTGCGCCGGGGAAGTCTGGAACGCTCGAGCTTCTTGCCAATGACGATGTTCTGCTCGGTCAGGGGCAGATGATCCGGCTCGACGATACCGGGCTTGCCTATCGTCGCGGTCCGCTGGCGCCGTTCGGCACCGACAACAATGTCTGGCTGAATCTCGGCCTAGGCACTGCGCTGGCGCAGCCGATCGGGGCCAACACCAATTGGGAGCGCGGCTTCGATCTTCTCCACGCCGGCGATGCCGATCCCGTCCGGCTCTATGCGCTGAACGGCACGATCGGCACGATTCTGGGGTGGGGCGTGACCGCGCCGAAGCCGGTCGATGTCTACGCCGGCAAGGACATTCTCTACGGCGCGATCATCGCGCAAAACAACAACCCGTCACAGGTGTCGAGCGTGATCGCCGGGCGGGACATCATCCGTCCCCAGATCGCGTTCCTCGGGCAGGGCTCGTTGTGGGTCGAAGCCGGCCACGACGTCACCTTCAACGCTCACGACAATATCGGAATGCGCGGCGGCATCATGAGCACCGGCAACGTGCTGGTCTCGGGCTTCACCGAAACCCGCGCGAGCACCGACAATCCGAACCTGGCGCTTCCCGACAAGGGCGGCAACATCAATATCATCGCCGGCACCGCCGGCGGCGCGGACTATGCCGGATTCGTCGATCTCTATCTCGATCCACGCAACGCGTCCGATCCAGCGTTCCCGCTGTCTTATCCGACCAATGCGGGCAAGGTAGTGCGGACCTACGAGAAGGAACTGGCCGAGTTCCTCAAGGGCCTCGGTTACGACGACCGTCCGGCGGATGAGCAGCGTGTGCTGTTCGCATCGTTGCCCAGGCTCACCCAGCAGGCCTTCCTGCAGAAGGTGCTGTTCACCGAGCTCAAGGAGACCGGCATCGACTACAACAACGCGGACAGCCTTCGCTTCAAGCAGTACACCCGCGGTTATGCCGCGATCCAACGCCTGTTTCCGGTATCGCCGGACACCATGAGTGCTGGGGTCGGGGGTGATATAACGCTGCGTGGCGGCGTGGTGCAGACCCAGTCTGGCGGCGATATCAGCATCATGGCGCCCTACGGCAAGGTCGCCGTGGGCTATGACAGCGAGATCGCCAAGAATCTCGGATCGGGCGGCGTGGTCACGCGGCGCGGCGGCGACGTCCGCATCATGGCTGACGGCAGCATCGACCTTTACGTCTCTCGCGTCTTCACGTTGCAGGGCGGTGATCTGACGATGTGGACCTCGAACGGCAATATCAGCGCGGGCGCCGGCGCCAAGACATCGGTCTTCAACATTCCGCTGAAGTTCGCGATGGACAACGACGCACACGTCTCTGTCGACGCATTCGGCCTTTCGACCGGCGCGGGCATCGGCGTGCTGGATGCGCTGCAGGGTAGCGGCGATGCGGTGGCGCAGCAGCCTCCGTGGAATCCGCCGGCCGGCACATCGGGCGCCCCGCAGCAGGACACACCGGTGCGCAAGAAGAGCCGCATGGATCTGCTGGCCTTCCGCGGCGAGATCAATGCCGGCGACGCAGGCATTCGGGTGGTCGGCGACTTCAACATCGCTGCGCTCCGCATCGTCAATGCCGCCAACATCAGTGTGTCCGGGGCGGCGACGGGGCTTCCGACCGTGCAGGCGCCGAACATCGCCGGCCTGACCGAAGCCTCCAACGTGGCCGGCTCCGCCGCGCAAACGGCGACCTTGCCAGCAGCAGCGCGCGGCGGCGAGCAGCCTTCGATCATCATGGTCGAATTCCTCGGCTTCGGCGGCGGCGACGGCAGTCCTGAAAACGAAGAGCAGCCAGGCCGCAAAAACAGGCAGAGCTACGACACCAACAGCGTGTTTCAAGTGGTCGGCAACGGCACTCTGACGCCCGAACAGGCGCAGGCCCTTACCGACGAGGAGAGACGGAACTCCGCTCGTTGATCGGCAAATCCGCGGAGATAAGGTATCGCAGCTTCGGGTAGCGTGGCGAAAGGCGGTAGCATAGCCGTCTCGACGCTCACCGACCCGTCTAGAGCATATTCGGTTCTGATTGAATCAGAACCGAAGCTCTAGATTCTTGTTTTGACGCGTTTCCCACCTGAGCTGCTTGCGTCACCAAAACAATGAGCATGCGGCCTGCGGGAATCGGCAGCCAGCGGTGGAAACCCGGCAGGCGCACTCACTTGTCATTGAACAAGGATGCCCTGGTCCCTCGTAGCGCCGAGCGGCCGGGAATATCGTCTGCCGGCTGATCCTAGCGATCTCCATCGTCAATATGCCCGGATTCGATTTGCGACAAGGACGGCCTCGATACTCTCGATGACGCCGGATCGAAAATATTGGCAATGTGGCGAAATGTATTCATGCAATCGATCGTTTTGACGCGTCGAGCCAAACATGGACCGGCTGTTCATCGTTCACGATGTGTCTGCCGCGGCGTCCTGACATCTGAGTGTAACACAGCTTGCCTAATGTCGATCTTCTGTGAAGGTTCTGTGAATGGGGATCGTGTTGACTGGGATTGTGCCAGTATCCGCGCAGTCCCGGCGCTTTTTGTTGTGCGGGACGCTGGTGTTCGTCCTCTCGCTCTGTGCGCAAACGACGGCTGCCCAAGAACGCCGCATTGAATTCAACATCCCTGCCCAAGCGATCGACAAGGCTTTAGACGCCTTCGGCGCCATCGGCGGCGTTCAGATCTTCTATGAAACCGCTCTCACCGCTGGCCGTCAATCGAAGGCGGTCAACGGTGTCTTTGCTCGTGAAACCGCCCTTCGTCTCCTGCTGGAAGGCTCAAACCTGACCGCTCACATCATTGCGGCCGACACGATCACGATTGCGCCGTCCAATGCAACAGACGCTGATCTTCATCAGGCGAAGCGCGCTGCGGTCTCTTACTATGGCTTCATGCAGGCCGGCATCATGAGCGCGCTGTGCCGGAGCGCCACGACGAGGCCGGGCACTTACCGGCTGGCGATGCAGTATTGGATCGACGCCCCGGGGCGGATCACGGAGCTCCGGGTGATCCGATCGTCGGGAGACCAGCAGCGTGACGGTGCGATCGCGCAGGCAATCCGCACCGTCGTCTTTCAACCGCCGCTTGTGGATATCCCGCAGCCTGTCACGCTCGCGATCGAACCGAGCCCGCCTCAAGATCTTGCCGGATGTATGCCCGACCGCGTCGACGCAGAACGGGTGCGATGATGTCGGACACGGTTTGGGCTTCACTGCGGCGAACGTTCTTCGTTCGCTATGACGAGATCAGAATCCGGCTGGCGCGCTCTCTTGGGTCGAAGGAGCTTGCCGACGACGCGCTGCACGACACGTATTTGCGTCTGCATCGCAGCGACGCGATTGGGGTAATCCAGCAGCCCGAATCCTATATTTTCAGGATCGCATTGAACGTTGCGACGGACAAGCGACGCGAAGAGCGGCGACGTGCCTCGCAGGCCGAAGTTCTGGCGTCGATCCGGCCCCAGGATGAAGCGTTGGACCTCTCGCGGGAGCTCGAAGCGCGCTCCGAGGTCGAGGCCTTGAAAAGAGCTTTGGCCGAGTTGCCGCCCCGCCGTCGTGCCATCCTGATCGCAGCCCGCGTTGATGGTTTGAGCCATGAAGTCATCGCCGAGCGATTCAACATCTCTAGCACAATGGTGCAGAAGGAGATACGCCGGGCGGTCAGCCATTGCGTCGAACGGCTTGGGAAAAGTGAATCGCCCTGACGGTGAGCTGTCAAGGAGATGAAACGATATATGAGGAAGAGAACATTCAACCCATGATTTTGAGCCATGATGCGAGCGCAATCTGAAATCCTGCAAGGCGAAGCGCTGGAGCGGCTCATGCATGCGACCTCCGGGCATGCAACCGTCGCCGATCTGCGGGACCTGGAGGCGTGGCGGACGCGGAGCGCGGCGCATGCGGATGCCTATCGTCGGGCGCTGGGAATCTGGGAGTCGCTGGGAACTGCCGCGCGGGAAGCCAAGACCGCGGCAGATCACGTGATGATCGCTGGTCAGGTTCGCGCAGGGGGCAGGCCCGTCGGCCGTCGGGCTTTCCTGATTGGAGGCGCGGCGGCCGCAGCAGCCACGGTCGCCGCCGGGTTCGTTCTGCAGCCGCCGCTGGGCTTATGGCCGTCTTTGCCTGATCTGATGGCCGATTATCGCACCGGCGCGGGTGAAAATCGCGCAGTTGCGTTGGCCGAAGGTCTCTCCATCGAAATGAACACACGCACCAGCATCGTTCGTCGTCCTTCAGATGATGGGGAGGAGCGCATCGAGCTGCTTGCGGGCGAGGCGGCGATCGCTGCTGCACAAAACGCATCGAAGTCCCTGACCGCAATCGCCGCCGACGGGCGCGTGTTTGCGGCAAGAGCGCAAGCTAATCTGCGCAATGATGCCGGCGCAGTGCATGTCACTTGTCTTAGCGGCTCCGTGCAGGTCGAATGTGGTGGCCGTACCGCAACGCTTCGAGCGGGCGAACAACTCGCCTACTCCCCCCAGCTCGTCAGCCCCGTTGCTGTCGTTGATCCAGCGATGATTACGGCCTGGAAACGAGGATTGTTGATCTTCCGCGATGAGCCGCTGGCGCAAGTGCTCGACGAGGTCAACCGCTATTGGCGCGGAAGGATCGTTCTCCTGAACACCGATCTTGGTCACCGCCGTGTCACGGTTCGGATCGAACTGGCGCGTATCGAAGAGGTGGTTTCCTATGTTCGAAGCGTTCTGGGCGCGAAAGTGCGGACGCTGCCCGGCGGCGTCGTGATTCTGACGTAGCACAAACTTCACAAAAAAAATCGGGCGCGATGGTTAGCTGGATGCGCCCGCCTGCGGGACAGAATCGCGCTCATCGTTCGCATTGGAATCAGAATCGCTACTATCGGTCTCGGTTTCCGATCCCTGCCATGAGATGCGGATCGACGTGACGATCATAGTCCTCGGCGCTAACAAAACCGAGTGCCAGCGCAGATTCGCGCGGTGTCGTGGACTCGCTCAACGCCTTGGCGGTGATCTTCGCGACCTTGTCGTAACCGAGGATCGGATTCAGAGCGGTCGCGAGCAGAAGGGCGTTCGACACGTTCCGATCAAGCTGCCGCCGGTCGATGTCCAGCTCATGAATGAGACGCACCGCAAAGGTCCGGCTGCTGTCCGCGAGAATCCGGATCGACTGCAGAATGTTGTAGATCAGCACGGGTTTGGCGACGTTGAGCTCGAAGTTGCCCGACGCGCCCGCTGCCGTGACGGTCGCGTGATTGCCGATCACCTGGAATGCGGCCTGCGTCACCACTTCGGCGATGGTCGGGTTCCGCTTGCCCGGCATGATGGACGAGGTCAGCCCGTCATGCGGGATGACGAGCTCGCCCAGGCCGCAGCGCGGGCCGGAACCCAGAAACCGGATGTCGTTTGCGACTTTGAGAAGGCAGACAGCAAGCGTGTTGAGCGTTCCGGAAACTTCAACCAGAGTGTCGTGTGCGCCCATCCCCTCAAACTTGCTCGAGTTGGATGTGAAGGGCAGGCCGCTCAAAGCGCTCAGTTCATCGCAGAACGTCACATCGAAGTCGGCCGCCGCGTTGAGGCCGGAGCCGACCGCGGTCCCGCCCTGCACGACGACATGGAGGCGAGGCAATGCCCCTTCGATCCGAGAGATGCAGTTGTCGATCTGCGTGTAGAAGGCCTGAAAAGCGTGCCCCATCGTCATGGGAACCGCATCCATCAAATGCGTGCGTCCGATCTTCACGACGTCCGAAAAGGATGCTGCCTTCGCTGCGAGTTCGTCGCGCAGCGTTTTCAAAGCCGGGAGCAGGCGGTCGCGTATCTCCAGCGAGGTGGCGATGTGCATCACGGTTGGAAAGCTGTCGTTGGACGACTGCGAGCAATTGACGTGATCGTTGGGATGGATCGGTGCCTTCGCGCCGAGAGGCTGACCCAGCATTTCGTTGGCGCGGTTGGCAATGACCTCGTTGACGTTCATGTTGGTCTGCGTGCCAGAACCAGTCTGCCAGATCGTCAACGGAAAATGATCGTCAAAGCGGCCCTCCCGTACTTGCACGGCGGCCGCCTCGATCGGCTCGCCGATTGCCCGATCAAGCGCGCCAAGTCGAACGTTGGCACGAGCCGCCGCGATCTTCTGCACGGCAAAAGCGCGAAACAGACACGCGGGAAAACGCTCGTCGCCGACTTCAAATACCCGGAGCGCGCGTTGTGTCTGTGCACCCCAGTAACGATCGGCCGGCACTTCGATGGCGCCAAATGCGTCATATTCGATGCGTGACTGGACCACGTTGGCTGTCCTCCCGTGGAGATCGAAACCGGCAATCAATTTCGCCGCAACAAGTTGAACTGGAGCATTTTCGAGCGAAGTGGACACCGGTTCGCGTGAAGAAAACGCGTCAAAACAAGAATCTAGAGTTTCGGTTCTGATTCAATCAGAACCGAAAATGCCCTAGGGAGTTTCGACGCGCTTCCAGGCGGTCTCGTCGAACTCTCCGGCCAGCTTCGCGACGACCACCGTTGCCACCGTGTTGCCGATGACGTTGCACGTTGCAAGCGCGATCGAGAGAAAGCGGTAGACGCCGAAGATCAGCGCGAGGCCGTCGACCGGCAGAATTCCGGATGCCGTCACGGTCGCGGCGAAGACGACGAAGGAACCACCCGAGACCGTGGCCGCGCCCTTCGATGTCAAAAGCATGATGGCGAGGATTCCGATTTCCTGCTCCCAGCTAAGCGGCACGCCATAGGCATTGGCCAGAAAGATCACGCCCATCGACATGAACAGGGAGGTGCCGTCGAGATTGAAGGCGTATCCGGTCGGCAGGACGAGCCCGACCGTCTGCTTCGAGGCTCCATACGCGGGCAGCTTCTCCAGCAGGCGTGGCAGCACGCTTTCCGAGGAGGCGGTGCCCAGCATGATGATGATTTCCTCGCGGATATAACGCAGCAGCCGGAAGATATTGATGCTGAACATGGCGCAGACTGCGCCGAGAACCACCACGATGAACAAGATGACCAAGGCGTAGAACGTCAGCACGAAGTATGCGAGCGAAATCAGGACGGCTGTTCCATTGGAGCCGACGGCGTAGGCAACGGCGCCGAACGTTCCGATCGGTGCCAGGGCCATGATGATGTGGATGAACTCGAAGAACGCGGTCGAGATCGTGTTCAGTCCGCTCTCGATGGGTGCGCGCTTCTCCGGCGAGAGCGCCATCAGCCCGAAGCCGAAGATCAAGGCGATGACGAGAACCTGAAGCAACTCGCCGCGCGCGAAGGCCCCGACGAAATTGTCCGGGAAGACGTTGAGCAGGAACTGGTCGAATGTCGTGTGCGAGGTTGCCGCGGCCTTCGTCGCGGCTGCGGCGCCTTTGGCTGCTGTTGCCGGCGCAGTGACATGATCGAGGTTCTTGCCGACCCCGGCGAGGTTTCCGAACAGCAGGCCAAGCGCCAGCGCAATCGTCGAGACGATCTCGAAGTAGATCATCGCGATCAGCCCGACCTTGCCGACACGTTTGATGTCTCCGGCCGCGACGACACCGACCACGACCGTGAGAAAAACCAGCGGTGCGACCGCCGTCTTGATCAGCCGCAGGAAGATATCACCGAGGATCTTCAGGGAAGCGCCGAATTCGGGCCACGCAAGACCAACGACGATTCCGACAACCATGCTGACGGCGACCTGGAGACCGAGGTTCTTCCACAGGGCTTTCTTCGTTGGCTTGACAGTCTGTCCGAGAGCGATGTCGTCGCGCTGCGTTGTCGCCATGGCGGCCATGGTGTCCTCCTGGGTCATCTGTTGGGCTGAAGCGGCGCTCTGCGGCGCATTGGTGACGTCGGGTGCGGCGCGTGGGCGATGTCAGCCGCCGCGAGCGGCGTTCGCGCCCGAAATCTCCAAGACGCGATCGACCATCGGGCCGCACAGGCCCAAATAGTTCGCAGGATCGCAATGACGCCGGATCGCATCCTTGCCACCGAGGGCCTCGGCAATCTCCGGCACGTCCGCCAGAATGTCGGCGAGTTGTCCGCCGCCCTCGATGGCCTTGCGGCAGGCGTCATAGACGACGTCGTGCGCTTTTTGCCGCCCGAGCTTTGGTGCGGCGGCCATCATCACAGCCTCCGCAACGATGAGGCCTCGGGTGAGATCGAGATTGTCCAGCATTCGCCGCTCATGGACGACGAGGCCGGCGAGCATGAACTTGGCGTTGGCCAGCGACGAGGCCGTCAGCAGGAAGCTTTCCGGCAGGGACACCCATTCGAGATGCCAGGGGCCGGTAGCCCGCTCGAAATCGTGGATCATGCCGTCCAGCATCGCGGCGACGTGCTGTCGCACGGCCTTCGCCGCCGCGAGCATCAGCTCGCTGGAGATGGGATTGCGCTTCTGCGGCATCGTCGACGAGGCGCCGCGCCCAGGCACGAATGGTTCGGAGACTTCGCCGAATTCCGACGCCGACATCAGCATCACGTCGGTCGCGATCTTCCCCAATGTGCCGGTGATGAGGCCCAGCAGAGTCACCGACTCGGCGATGCCATCCCGGGCGACGTGCCATGTGATCGACGGCTGATGCAGTCCCAGTTCTTCGCAGAACAGTTTCTGCATTTCGAGGCCGGCGGTGCCGACGGAGGCGAGCGTGCCGGCTGCCCCGGAGAATTCGCCAAGCAGGATACGCGGCAGCGCCTGATCGACACGCTCGATATGCCGGTCGATGGAGGACAGCCAAACCGCGGCCTTGTAGCCGAACGTCACTGGAAGCGCTTGCTGGAGATGGGTTCGCCCGGCCATCGGCGTGTCGCGATACTTCCGTGCCATCGTCGCCAGGATGTCACGGACCTCGCGCAGGTCTCGCGCAACGATTTGAAGCGCTGCCCGGATCTGCAGAACGTTGGCCGTGTCCATGATGTCCTGGGTCGTCGCCCCCCAATGAACGTAACGACCAGCTTCACCCGCAGCTTCCGAAAGCTGATGCACAAGCGGAAGGATGGGGTAGCCGACGATCTCGGTTTCGTGGCGCAGCTTTTCGACGTCGATCTTGATGGAGTGCGCAGCCGCCTCGATGGCGTCGGCGGCGGCTTTAGGCACCACGCCCAATCGGGCTTGGGCACGGGCAAGTGCGACTTCGGCTTCGGTATAGCGCGCGATAAGCGCATCGTCGGCGAAGACCGCTCGCATTTCGGCAGTCCCGAACATGTCGCGAAACAAAGCCGAATCGAAAACTGTGCTGCCCATCCGTCGACCCCCTTGGATCATTGTGTTATATTATGTTCGTACATATTAATATGTACGGACATAAAGGATGAGTCAACATCCTTTCTTGACGAATCCCACTCCCATTGGGCTTCCATTGACCGGATAGAACGGAGGCAGGTGTGGAAACGCGGTACGCTTACGTTGCTCGCCTGCTCACGGAGGCAATCGCCGGCGGTCGACATCCCATAGGTTCGGTTCTGCCCAACGAGTTCGAACTGGCCGAACAGTTTGCCGTGAGTCGCTCGACGGTGCGTGCCGCGATGCGCGAACTTCAGGCGTCAGGCCTCGTCAGCCGCAAGAGGAACGCAGGCACCCGCGTCGAAGCGCTGACGCCGCAGCGCAGCGGTGGCGGATTTACCCAGGCGCTCGAATCCATAGAGGCCGTGCAGCGGTTCGGCGTCGAAACCGAACGTCACGTCCAGCGGGTTGCCGAAGTCGTCGCCGATGATGCGCTGGCACGGGATCTCGGATGCCGGCCCGGGCGTCGCTGGCTGCGCATATCGAGCCTCCGCATGATCCCCGGCGATGCAACGAAGACCCCGATCTGCTGGACAGATGTCTACATCGACGACGCTTTTGCACGCGAGGTTCGATCGAGGATGGATGGCCATCGCGACATCTTCGGCACGCTGGTGGAAAAGATATCCGGCCGGCGATTCAGCGAAATTCGTCAGGATATCCGTGCGGTCGGCGTGTCCCATGACATGGCAGAGCCTTTGAAGGCCACGCCGGGCGCGCACGCGCTTGCGATCCGGCGTCAATATCTTTTCAGCTCGAACGAGATGGCTGAAGTATCGCTCAGCATTCACCCGGCCGATCGATACAGCTACACGACAAGGTTGATGCGGAAGGATTCGGAGCGGGAGTGAGGCGGCGCCGCTAGAGCGTTTTCGAGCGAAGTGGACACCGGTTCGCGCGAAGAAAACGCGTCAAAACAAGAATCTAGAGCTTCGGTTCTGATTCAATCAGGACCGAAAATGCTCTAGGAGTTCACTCCCGTGCATTGCGTTGAAACGTTCCCAGCCGGAGATGATTTCAGGCAGTGCCCATAACCACCTGCAGATATTGCGCCAGCTCCGCGCGCCGGAAGGGCTTGCCGAGAACGGGAAACTCGCCCTCTGCCCCATGGCGCGACAACGCGTCTGCCGCATTGCCTGACGTGAGCAAAATCTTGATGCCGCTGCAGAGCTGCTTCGCTTCGCGAGCCAGTTCAACACCGCTGATGCCTCCTGGCATCATGATATCGCTGAATAGCAGATCGAGGCTCTCGTTATCTCTCAGAATCCGGATGGCCTCGGCGCCATCCTGGGCACAGAGGACTTCATAGCCGAGCTCTCTCAGTATTGCTGACGTGACGTCCATGACATCGTGATCATCTTCGACCATGAGAACCCTGCCTGACCCTGCTGCCATGTCCGGGAGTTGGATGATATCCCTCCCCAGATCGGACATTTGGCCGGATCTGGGCAGATAGAGACTGACCGTGGTTCCCAGTCCGACTGAGCTTTCGATGGCGATATGGCCGCCGGATTGCCGGACGAACCCATAAACCATGCTGAGGCCGAGCCCGGTTCCTTTGCCGACCTCCTTCGTGGTGAAAAACGGTTCGAACACCCGATCCAGCGTGTCTTGCGGTATGCCGCAGCCAGTGTCGGTGACGGAGAGCTTGACGTACGATCCGGACGCGACACCGGCAATGGCGTCTTCGTGGAGGGTTATATTTCGTGCCTCGATCTCCAGTCTGCCGCCGTCCGGCATGGCGTCGCGCGCGTTCAGGGCCAGGTTGAGGAGCGCTGTCTCCAGTTGTGCCGGGTCAAGATGGCATGGCCACAGTTGATCATCTGCGACAAGGTTGATCTTGCACCTGTCTCCGAGTGCGCGAAGGATTAGTCCCTGAAAATCCCGAATGAGAGCGTCTATGTGGATGGTCTTCGGGTTCAGCTTCTGCCGTCGGGAAAAGGCGAGAAGCTGCGCGGTCAGGCTTGCACCCCGGTCGGCGGCTTTCCGCGCCGCTACTGCGAGTCTCCGGACGCATTCGTCGTCTGCCGTACGGCTCTCGATAAGTTCGAGATTGCCCGAAATCACCATCAGCAAATTGTTGAAGTCGTGGGCAACGCCCCCCGTGAGCTGGCCGACAGCCTCCATCTTTTGGCTCTGATGGAGTTGTTCTTCCATCAAGCGCCGTGCCTCGACGGCGTGCTTCTGTTCGGTGATGTCTCGAAACAGGATGACGATGCCTTCGCCGGACGGGAATGCATTGACCGCGTACCAGACATCTCGAAAGAACGTTTCGACAGACGCGGAATTCTGTTCCGACATCGCCGTATGTGCTCGGGCCGAGAGGTTCTTGTCGGTCCAATCCGGAAAGATCTCACACAGATTCATACCGATGAGGTCATATCCTACAGCGAGCTGCGCCTTTGCCCTCTCGTTCAGATAAGTGATGTACCATTCCGTATCGACGATAAGGACGCAGTCGGTCGTGCTCTCGAATATCGTCGTGATCCGAGCCGCTGCCTGCTCGGCTTTCTCCTTGGCATCGTGCAGCTCGTGTTCGCGGTTCGCGAGCGCATCGGCCATGGTGTTGAATGCGTCGGCGACCCGGGTAATCTCTGATCCTTTGTCCCGGATATGCACTCGGCCCGCGTAGTCGCCAAGTCGCCATTGGTTGGCCGCATCAACCATTTGTCCCAGCGGATGCTGGATGAACCGACGGGCACCAAACCAGGTCAAGGCCAATACGACCGACGTGCCCAGGACAATCAGGAGGATGCCTAGCCGCGTACGACGTTGGATCTGACTGAAGGCCAGCGTCTTGTCGACGCCGAAGGTGACAAAAATCTCTCCGGCGTCTGCTTGCAGCGCTGTGTAGCCTACGATCCGCTCCACGCCGTCAATGTCGCGCGCGGTTGTTGTGCCCGAGTGATCCGAGTGCAAGTAATGGTCACCGGGTATCCTCCGGCCGACGAACTGGTCGTTACCGGGATAGCGTGCGAGGTACGTGCCGTTGCGGTCTCTAATGGCGAGGGCGGCGCCGGGGGGCGGGCCCTTCTGCGCGAGATAATGAGCCAGCCAATCGAGGCTGAGGGCGGCTATTACGACGCCGCCCATGTGGCCATCGTCGTCGTAGAATGGCAGCGCAAAGTGGAGGACGTTGCGGCCGGTCGCTCGGCCGTGCGCGAACTCTCCGACCGTAAACTTGCCGGTTTTCAGGACGTTGGCGAAGTAGGCGCGCCCGGCGGCGGTCGATGGCTTATAGTCGCTGGTCGAGTCGCAGAACGAATCGCCGTTCATGTCGACCACGATAAAATTAATGAATCCCGGATAGCGCTCCTTGATTCTGGAGAGGTAAGCCTCGCATCCGCGGGCGTCCTTCGCCTTTACCGCGGGAAGTTCCGAGAGTGCGATCAATGCCTGGCGAATTCCTTGGATGATCTGCTGCTGCTCGGCGGCGGCGAGCTTGGCAAGACCAAGCGCCAGCTCTTGCACTTCCATTTGGTGCGAGAAACGGAGGTCAAACTCATTGTACAACTGGATTGCGATTCCAGGCAGAAGCGCAAACGCCACCAGGGCAAACAGCCGCAACAATAAAGCCACCGCCTAGTTTCCAAGACGAGAAATCTGACGTGGCAGGCTGTAGAGCTCTGGCGCGCGAGGACGGCGCAGGGCGTCACGCCCACAGCACACCCTGGCTTCGCGATCGCTGTAATCGGTCCGGTCGACCAGCGGACGTCGTGCGTATCGCCTTCGTGTCATCTCTTACCCGTCTGCTGTTCCAATTGGGCAGGGCAGTACATAGGCTTTGTTACGATGCGATTTCGGCGTTTAGCGTTTTGTCACCGTGGCGACATATTTGTCGCGCCAACAACTAACGCCGCGTTCTCTGTTACAGTTGCAACGGAGCGCCGCTGGGATGAGCCGGATACTCGAAATAGAATGATATCGGCCTAACTGGACGGCAGGCATTAATGGCGTCGATTGCGTATCGCGGCGGTAGGAGATTTGTTGTCTGGTGCACCGCTTAGTCTGGCCGCAGCGCGGATCGCATTCCAGGAACTTGCTCGGCGCGACGGAGCGGCAGATCCCGAACGTGCTCAGCGGGCGGCGGATCGATGTTATGCCAGTCAAGATTATGCAGAGGGTCGGGCGGCTCAGCGAGAGAAGCGCAAGCCAGTCTTTCGTGGAAACGAGCCTGTTGCGATCGAGTCAATGTTTGGCGTAACCGGCAATCTCCTGCGTGCTCGTGTATTCGCCTGGCCTGCTTTCGATCAATCGCAGGAACGGGGTGCTGCGCGCCTCGCAACCACCTATTCTTGCGATATTGGCGCTGGCGAGCCGGAAAGAGTCGCCTTAGCTAATCCGTCGGCCACAAGTGGCGAAGGCCGCCGCCAGCGATGTACAGAGCAAGAAAGTAATACAGAATGTAGAGGTTATAGGTCTGGCCGTTGCCCGTGTAGAGCATTCGGATGCGTTCCGCAGACGCCGTGGTGGCGGTGGCCAGTCCGCCCCAGAGGCCCTGGGCCCATGGAGGCGTCAGTATTGTGAAGACAGTCTTGAGGCCTTGGTAAAGGCTCGATCGCATGGCACCGATTTCGACATGCGCGATGGCTGCCCACCAGCCGCTTCGTAGCAGCAACCAGAACAGTCCGAGCAATATTGCAGACACGATCACCGCAAACGCCATGACAGGCACCGGATTCCAGTAGCCGTAAATCATCTCCAGCGACATGCCTTGCCACACCAGCGTCGATGCGAATTGCGGGTCGATCGCTTCGGAGATCGGGGTGATCAGCAGTTTCGGGAAAAACGACATCAGGAAAATGCCGGCGACCAGCAGAATCTGCGGTATCAGCAGGGTGATCGGCGCCTCTGTCAGGGCGTCATGCGCAGCCTTGCGGGGGCCGAGAAAGATCGCCTGGATGAAGCGCGCCATGTACACAAAGCCGACAAAAGTCGCCAGCAGAGTCATCAGCGCCGGCCCGTACCAGCCCTTCTCAATCATTGCGCTCAGCAGCAGCCATTTGCCGCCGAAGCCGGCGAGTGGCGGCAGACCGGACATCGCGACAATCGCGATCGCAGCCGTTGTGAATGTGACGGGCATGACACCGGCAAGTCCGCCGAGTTCGACAATCAGCCGCTTCCCCGTTCGCAGGATGATCGCGGCAGCGACGAGGAACAGGATGCCTTTCACCAGGAGATGGTTGGCAACGAGATACAGTGCCGTCACCCAGCCAAGATGGCTCATCAGTGCGATCGCTGCCACGATGTAGCCAAGCTGGCTCATGCTGGAATAGGCCAGCATGCGCTTCAGGTCGTCCTGGCGCGCCGCAAGCATGGCGCCGGCCAGCGTGGTCAGCATGCCGATCCAGCCCATGACAAGTGCGAGATTCAAGCTCACTTCGGAGCGGATCGCGACATAGGTCCCGACCAGCAGCCCGAAGATTGACACCTTGCTGATGACGGCCGAGAGCAGGGCGGACACGTCGTCATCGGCTTCCGCGTAGGCGCCCGGTAGCCAGACGTGGACGCCGACGGCGCCGGCCTTGATCAGCAGGCCGATGGCCAACAGCACAAAGACCGGCGCGCTATCCGGACCCGCGACGCGCAGCGCCGACAGCGACACGCTGTCGGTCTGCGCCTGTAGTACAGCGAACGCGCACAGCAGGAAGAAGGCCGCGGCCAGCGAGAACAGCAGATATTGTAGCGCATGTGACGCGGCCTCGGTCCTTCGCAGGATCAGGAAATAGGAGGACAGCGTGATCAGTTCCCAGATGAAAATGAATTCGAGGCTTGTCATGGCGCGCGGCAGCGCCGGCAATGACAGCAGCATGACGGCAAGCAGCGGATAGAAGCCGGGACGGGGATCCGCGCGGGCGAGGCAGGCGATCGACACGACAAGGCCGCCAGCGAGAAGGAGCATCGCGAACAGAAAGTTGATGCCGGACAAGCTGAGAATGAGCGAGGTGCCACCAGCGGACACTAGAATGAGCACGATCAAACATTGCATGCCGCTCGGCAGGCGAGCCAGCATGTACAATACAAGTCCTGCAGCAAGCGGCATGTACGCCCACGGAGCGGCAAGGCCGGCAAGCTCGCCGGCGAGGTACCCGCTCGCGACAAGAAGAAGAGCCATTCCGAAGATCGGAAACAGATCACTCTGGCCCTGCGGCTCTGCGTCTATCTCGGCGGGAGAGTGAAGAGCCAAGCTGAACCAGCGGAACATGTAGGCCGCTTCCAGAAGCGAGCCGACCAGGACAATGGCGATCCAGACGTAGAGATCGCCGGCTGCCAAGGTCATGATGAGCTGCCATTTCGCCCAGAATCCCGGGAATGGCGGCAATCCTGAGATCGCGACGATCAGTATGCCGAAGACCAGGATCGCTCCCGGGCGTCGGGCGAGGACCGCCCAATCTTGCAGGCGTTCCTTGCCCACGTAACCGGCCAACCAGAAAAGCCCGACCTTGGCGAACAGGTGATTGATGAATAGCCCGCCCACCACCAAGAACATCGCGTCGCCGGCCTTGAGTTGGTAGAGCAGGGGCGCGGCGATCGTCAGCAGCGCCATCTGGCCGATCGAAGAATAGCCGAGAAGGCGCTGCGCTCTCGTCTGCTGGAGACCGATGAGGTTTGAGAAGACGAACGTAATCGCCCCCAGGACGGCGATGAGTTCGAGCTGGTCCTCGAACAGCGGCAGCAACTTGAGCAGGCCGAAAAAGACGCCCGCCGAAACACCGCCCGAGATGATCGCGGCAACGTCGCTGCGCGCGGTCTCATAGACATCGAGGCCCCAGCCGTTCGCGGGGAAGGGCTTCAGCTCCAGCAGCAGGCACGCCAGCAGGAAGATGAGTGCGGCGAAGCCGATCGGGCCTGTGATCGAGCTGCGGTTTGCGATCAGTTCGTCGATGTTCAGGATGCCAGTGGCGGCATAGAGCAGCAAGGTGCCGATCAGGAAGAAGGTCGAGGCCAGGACCGTTGCCATGAGAAACTTGAACGTCGCCGACAAAGCCTCGGGCGCGTCCCGCAGGCCGAGCAATGCATAGGTTGCGATCGAGACGATCTCCAGGAATACGAACAGATTGAAGAGGTCGCGAGTCATCAGCATGCCCTGGATGCCCATGACCAGCAGCAGGTAAAGCAGCAGTGTCCCGTACCCTTCGCGCACGACATAGGCGGCGCCGAAAAGCGCGACGAGATTGACGCCGAAGGCGAAGATACTTTCGGCGAGCCCCATGCGCAGATTGATCGCATAAGGCGGCTTCGCGCCTCCGGTCAGGATCTCAATGGGGGCGGCGCCGTTCAGAAGGACGAACAGCGCGTAGCCTGAGATCAGCGTCATCGCCGCGAGCGCAAGGACAAAGGCGGCGGCTACCCAGGATTTGCCGAGACGATAGAAGAGTGGGATCAGGAAGCCGCCACCCAGGCCCACAATGAAAATGTTGAGCGGGTGGAGGACGCTCTCTACCATTTCGACTCCGTGAAGGCGTCGATTGACAGCGTTCTTTTGGCCTCATACAGCCGGATCGCATAGGCCAGCATAACCGCCGTCACGGCCATACCAATGACGATGGCGGTGACGGCGAGTGCAGATGGTATCGGATCGACTGCGCGTGAGGCCGCTTCCGACAAACTCAGCGCGTGGTCGATGATCGGCGCCGTGCCATTCGCCACATAGCCGATTGCAACGATGACGATGTGGGCGCCGGTTCCCATCAGGGAAAATCCGATGACGATCCGCAGGATATTGCGGTGTGTGAGCATGCCCCAAAGTCCGATCAGGATCAGGAGAAGGCCCGTTGTCAGAACGATGCTCGAGATCATCGGACGGTTTCCTTCGTATGAGGCGTCAGGGCCGGAACCTTTCGAGAATGACGCTCAGCTCGCAGCCCACCTTGATGCCCAGAAGCGCCGACAGGATCGGAATGGCACCGGCGCTGAAGAAGGCGCCGAACTGCCCAAGCGGGAGGATCCGGTTGTCCAGGAACCCGCCCGCGGCGATCAGTCCCGCGATGCCCGTCAGCACAAACAAAGCGCCTGCCACGGACTCGGTGATGCCAAGGAATTCGGGATTCGGCTGGTACTGCGGATAGGTCAGCAGCATCAGCAGAACGCCGGAAGCTATGACGGCGCCGCCCTGAAAACCGCCGCCTGCGGTCAGGTGCCCGTTCATGATGATATAGGCTGCGAAGATGGAAATGAGCGGAACGAGGATCTGCGTGCCAGTCTGCACGATCTCCGACGGTGGCCGGGCTCCCTCAAAGCGATCCTCGAGGGGCCCGCTGCGCGGCGGGCGTTCCCCACCGAGCACGAGGCCGACGCCCGCCGCCACCATGAATAAAACGGCGACCTCTCCGAGAGTGTCAAACGCGCGGTAGGTCAGCAATATGCCGGTGATGACGTTCGCCGCGCCCAACTCCTGCGGCACGAGCCTGATGTAGCTTTCCGCCAGGGGCAGCAGTGATTGCTGTTCGGTATGGCCGATGACAAGACTTGCAAAGACCAGCCCGAACGCGACAATGGCGACGATGATAGAGAGGCGCCGGATCATGTGCCGCTTCCCGCTTTCTGTCGTGCGTCACGCAGCGCATCTATACCTGTATCACCTGCCATCGGAATCCGGATGCTGTGCGCGGCCCGAGCCAGCGCATGCGAGGAGACGGGATTCGTCATCAGCACGAAGTAGACGATGATCAAAAGCTTGAGGCTCCAGCCCGGGTGATAGATAGCCAGGCCCGCGAGCACCAAGGTGTTGCCGAGCGTGGAGGCTTTCGTGCCCGCTTGCATGCGCGTATAGACATCGGGCATCCGCAACATGCCGAGCCCTGCTGAAAAGTGGAAGATTGCGCCGAGCAGGACCAGGACGCTTCCGATCAGAGCCATCATGGTGCTCTCTCTGTTGTCCTGCGGATCGCATAGAGGAAAATGAGCACCGACAGGCCGGACCCGATCGACGCCTCCGTCATCGCGACATCCGGCGCGCCCAGCAGGACGTAGCAAACCGCTGCGAACAGGCTCGCCAGTCCGCCGCTGACCGCCGCCGCCAGGGTACTGTCCAGGCACACGGCTAGAATACCGCTCACAAGAATGCTGCCGCACAACAGGTAGACGAAGAGATCAAGCATGCTTTCAAAGACCTCGCTCGAGATAGCGTGCAATCGCCAGGACGGCCAGAAAGCTCAGAACACCGTAAACCAGGGCGACATCCAGATAGATGGAGCGGCCGGCCACGTGCGCGTAAAGCGCAATGAGGGAAATCGAAACGACGGTCAGCATATCGATCGCCGCAACCCGGTCTATCGTGGTCTGTCCGAGAACCAGACGCAGCACGCCGAACGCGACCCCGAGAAAGATCAGAACCGCCGCGGCGGTGAGGATTGCATCAGCCAAAGGTCTTCCTCAGATGTTCTTGGTGCCGTCCGAAAAGCGGTTGGAATTGAAAGTGGCGTAGTCTCCGGGGTGATCAACCTCGAATCACCCGGCGTTGACGCGCCGGGCTGGAGACCACGCCATGACAAGCGTTACCACGAAGGCTTTA
>NZ_JBVAPG010000370.1:0-2067 GCF_055413685.1 Bradyrhizobium sp. LeoA1Lang
AGGCGGTGGTCAAGGACTACGTGGCGAGCACGCAGGGAAAGCTGACGCTGCACTTTCTTCCGGGATATGCCCCGGATTTGAATCCCGACGAGCTCGTATGGAGCCATGCCAAGCGCACTGGCAATGCCCTAACAAGTCTGCAAGGCTCCGATGATGAACGCGCCAGGGGTATCGGCACCAGGATTCGAGCCGAGCTTAGACAAGGTAACGAGCCCAGAATCGACGATATGCTGGCAATCGCTATGCAGGCGACGGAGCTCCACGAGGAGGTTAAGCGTCTCGGCGACCTGATCACCGCAGAGTTGAGAAAGATTAACAATCTTCTACTAAATCAAAACAAGGGCTTGGTCCGGGAGCTCGCTTCCCTCCCTTCGCCCCGGCTATCGGAGCGGGACGACGATGATGAGGATGACGATGACGAAACAAGCCGAGTCCTGGCGTCCACAGGGACCTCAGAGGCGCGCGCACTGAATGTTCTTTGGAACGCTCTTCGGAATTGGGCGCGTTCCGTCGCAGAAGGCCGACGGTCACTCGGCGGACAATCAGCCAGGGTCATTGAACTGATCGGCAACAGGCTGCCCTCCGACAACGTTTTCGTGCCGATCGGCAAGAACATCGCGACACGGTCCTGGTTGAGGACGCTACTGCAGGCGCCGCGCATATCAGTACTTGGCTTGCCCGGTGCCTATTCGCGGTTTCGTCGCCAAATGATCCGGGAAGGCAGGCACTATGCTTCGGACGAAACGATTGCCGAAGCTGCAAGCCGCAGCTTGATCTCTCCCGATGAGGTCGACATCGTCCTGCTGGCAATGCTTCGAAACGCTCGACGCGTGGTACGCAACGCGGATGCGAGACGCGACGGCGCAGTCAGGTATGACTGGCTCGAAACGATACGCAGCCGGTATCTCACTCAGGTTTTTGTTGACGAAGCTACCCCTAAAGGACCACGCCGGCAGTAGGGCGCCGCATGGCCGTGATCCACCGTGTGACCTCGTCACGATTCGCAACCGTGATCGGATACGCCCGACCTTCGACAAGTTTCGACGCTCCCGGACTTATATCACTCGTCGTGACTACGAGGCCTCCATCGGCTCCTTCTGCATGAACGTCGGCCCAGAGGGCCTTTACGACGACCTTGCCGATCTTCCGCTTCTCCCGTTTGCACTGAACGATCACAACTGGCGGAACGCCGGGTTTCCTGCCGGCATTCCAAGCGCGAACGTCGACACCGCCGTCATTTCGGCCAGTTCCAAGTTCTACCTCGTAGCCATTTCGGGCTAGCCATTCTGCGGAGAGTCCCTCGAACTGCCGCCAATTTATCTCCTGCAGAAGCTCGGGCTTCCGCGAGAGATAGTTCACAAACCGTTGATCAACGAAACCAGATCCTACGATTGGAAGACGCTCACTCTCGAATAAGTCCATCAGAGCCAAGTGATCCTTCGCTTTCTTCTCACGTTTAAAAAACGGCGACAGAGCTAGGTGGACCGACATAGCCTCCAGCAAATGCTCCATAATTGTCTTACTGGATCCGCCGATGACGCTTTTGATGTCTGAATCCAGTGCGTCCCGATCGAGCGATCCGCTCCTATTGCGTATTTGCAGATGATGATTGCCAACGGCCTCGACTTGGAGGATCGTCTCGAAATCCATCAGCGCGCGCCAGTCCGGCCCCAGTCTTGCGATCAACCGCTGACCCAGGCTCGGCATGCCTGGTTGGTCAGCGGTGCCGAGGGCGTAGAGTAGATCTCCTACCGTGTCCGCATACTCTTCGCTTCCAACGCGCATCAATGCGTCGTCTTGGGTAAATGCTATCCGAAACGGGTGATCCTCCCGGAGGTGCTCGATAAGTTGCTGCCTGCTGAGCGCGAGACCCGAACGTTCGCCGGTATCTTCGCTCAGCGAAGCCACGAACCCTGAGGTAACCATCAGAATGTGTCCCATTACTCATAGGTCAGAAATATAGGCGACATCTGGATGCTTGAAGAAGGAACGCACCAAAGCTGGTCTGTTGCCGATGTCGGCGAGCTGGGTGCGGACTCGGTCTTCCAATTTCTCGCCTGCGCGCAG
>NZ_JBVAPG010000371.1:0-2055 GCF_055413685.1 Bradyrhizobium sp. LeoA1Lang
CAGAGGTCCCTTCAGAGGGGAGCACCCAATCATCGCCCAGCGGCAGCGTCAATCACCCCGATCGGGCAATCCAAAGCATTCCGCGCAAGTCAAGGCCGGGCACGGCGATCCTCTCGTGACGCTCACCATGTAACGGTTCGGACGACGGCTCGCGGTTCAGCATGGTCGCAACCAGCAGCCTGACGATGCGCGCGCCGACCATGGCGCGGCCGTCTGGCGCGCGGGTGAAGGCACGCGGATCGGCGCTTGCGGCCAGCGCCAGCACGGCAATGGCACGGTCGATCGGTGCGGCGCGGCGCGCGGCCTCCGCGATGGCACGCATCTCGTCCGAGACGAACGGGCAGTTGCCCGGCGCGAAGGGATCGACGCCCGTCACGTCCCACAACAGCGTCGCCGTGTGTTCGAGCGTGTCTTTCTCGGCGAGATCGACGCAGTTCACGCCGCGGTAGATCGGCCCGTCCTCTGTGATCGTCGCGATCGCCGAGTCCATCACCGGCAGATCGGCATCGAAGCTGCGCAGGCCCCGCGGCTCCGGCGACGGGGTACGGCGCTCCTTCAACCCGCGCACATCCTCAGCGCGATAACGGTGGCTGCGGGAATCCGCCGATGGCTCGGAGCGGATCAGGCCGCGGCTGACATAGGCGTAGAGCGTGGCCGGAGAGATCGCGAGCTCAGCCGCTGCCTCGCGGGCGGAGAGGTAAAGGCCATCGGATTTTTTCATCTTGATTAAGCTAATCAAGATTGATCAATCTGTCGAGAGGATCGACTTTCCTAATCACGAAAGGAGATCCGCCATGAATATCCAGGTGACCAAGAGCCCGATCGGACTGGACGGCATTCCCGCCGCCGAAACGGTGCTCAGCCATGTCGACGGCGAGCGCGGCGAACTCATCGTCGCGGGCGAGCACGTCCGTGTGCTCGCCTCGACATCGAGCTTCGAGGGCGTCACCGCGCGATTGTGGAATGCGGCGACCGGAAGCTCGCTCAGCGAGGCCAATGTGCGCGCCAAGCTCGGCGCCGCGCGCGAGCGCGCCTTCGCGAGACTGCCGGAACTACTGCCGGCGACCCGCGGCATGTCGATCGTGGATGGCTTCCGCGCCGCGGTCGCGGGCTTGCGCGCCGAAAACGGGCTCGAGCACGAAGCGACGATCGTCGGCGCCTTTCCGGTGATCGCCGGCGCGCTGGTGCAGTGGGCCAAGGGCCACGATCCGCTCGCTCCCGATCCGAATGTCAGCCACGCCGCGGATACGCTGACGATGCTGCTCAACCGCAAGCCGGAGCCGCGCGAGGTCGCGGCACTGGATGCCTATCTCGTCACGGTCTGCGATCACGGCATGAACGCCTCCACCTTCGCGACGCGCGTGGTGGCCTCGACGCAGGCCGACCTGTTCGCGGCCGTCACCGCCGGCTATTGCGCGCTGACCGGGCCGCTCCATGGCGGCGCGCCGGAGCCGGTACTTGAGATGCTCGATGCGATCGGGACGCGCGAGCGCATCAGGCCCTGGGTCGATGCGGCGCTGGCGCGCGGCGAGCGGCTGATGGGATTTGGCCACCGCGTCTATCGCGTGCGCGACCCCCGCGCGGATGTGCTGAAGGATGCGATCGAGCGGTTAGCTGCCGAAGGCGCCGACCTGCCATTCGCCGGTGAGGTCGAGGCCTACA
Organism: Bradyrhizobium sp. LeoA1Lang; assembly: GCF_055413685.1. NCBI lineage: Bacteria > Pseudomonadati > Pseudomonadota > Alphaproteobacteria > Hyphomicrobiales > Nitrobacteraceae > Bradyrhizobium > Bradyrhizobium sp. LeoA1Lang. The sequence continues at coordinate 1,663 of NZ_JBVAPG010000371.1, forward strand.
TCCGCGAGGCGCTGCGGCGGAAGAATCCGAGCCGGCCGCTGGAAACGAATGTCGAGTTCTTCACCGCGATCCTGCTCGATGCGCTTTCCATTCCGCCGCAGGCCTTCACGCCGATCTTCGCGGTGGCGCGCTCTGCGGGATGGACCGCGCATGCGCGCGAACAGCAGCGCACCGGCCGGCTGATCCGGCCAAGCTCGTCCTATGTGGGGCCAATGCCGAAAGTGTGAGGCGCAGACCGTCAATGGGACGACGGCAGCGACACAAATTCCGCCGTCGTCCCGGGCTTGACCCGGGACCCATATGTGGACGGCCCCCGTGGCACAAGAGCTTTTGAGGTGATCGGATCGCTTGCATCCATATGTCCGGCCTGTTTGATGCGATCGGATGATCGCT
>NZ_JBVAPG010000372.1:0-2038 GCF_055413685.1 Bradyrhizobium sp. LeoA1Lang
TGAAGTGATTTGGGACCTGCTCCTGAAAGCCGATCCCGAGGGGCCCTCCCTCATCGCTGTCACAGCTTGTGCTCACAGATTATCAGATCATCACGATCATCCTTTCTGTGTGCTTCTGCAGCACACTATCGTCGGCGTGGATGCGTTCCGCGCTCATGACGTGGATCCGGATGGCCTCAATAATGGGATCGAGTGCTACCACGCAGGCGCCGACCCGATCCGCCAGGGTCGAGACGTCGATCTCGATCCCTTCGCGGGCATAGGTCTTGCTCTGCCGGTTCAACGGCTGATGCAGTAGGAACTTGTTGACCAGCACCATCGCCAGCAGGCTCGGCCCGGCGAAGCCTCGCGGGATCGGATGGGAGGGCGCCGGCGCCTCTGTGATCGCCTCGCAATCTCGGCAGGAGAACTTTTCGCGGACATGCTCGATAATCTTCCAGCGCCGCGGCTCGCATTCCAGGGTCTTCGACACCACCTCGCCGAGCTTGTGCAGCCGTTCACTGCCGCACTTGCCACACGCGCAAGGCATGGGTTCGACGATACGTTCGACCGGCAGGTTATCCGGTAGGGGGCGTCGCGGCGGCCGTGGATTTTGCGCGCGCTTCTGTTTGGCGGCTTCTGGCGCTGCGAACTCGGCTTTGGTTTCCTGCTCCGCCTGAGTCTCTTCAAGATCTTCGATGGCGAGTTCGAGCTGCTCGACCAGCAGCTTGCCGCGTTCAGAAGATTGCCCGAACTGCTCGCGCCGTGCCTTGGCCAGCATCAGCTTCAGCCGCTCGATTTCCAGCCGGCCGACGGTCACTTCGCTCTTCGCCAGCGTCAACTGTTCGCGCTGCGCAATGATCATCGCATGCGCAGCGGCAAGGTCGGCGGGAAGTGCATCGGCGGGCGTCGTCACGAGGACGATCAACCATATTCGCCGCAAAAAATCCCGCTGGATTCCTGCCGTGAGTCAAAGAGACACAGCTTAACCGGAAGCCTGTGGACGCCAGGTTGCCTGCGGCATCCGCCAGTCAATTCCGGACAGGAGATAGGATAGTTGCGCAACGCTGATCGTCACAACGCCGTCCGCCAGCGATGGCCACAAAAAGCGGCCGCGCTCCAACCGTTTCGCGAACAGACACGCGCCCTGGCCATCATGCCAAATAATCTTGATCAGGTCGCCGCGACGGCTCCTAAAAACGTAAAGATCACCAGTGTGCGGATCACGCTTCAAGCTCTCCTGAACCAGACGCGCAAGGCTCGGGAATCCTCGGCGCATATCTGTATGGCCGGTCGCAAGCCACACCCGCACATTACCCGGTATGGCAATCATCGGCGTTCAAGCACCTCGAGGACCCGCGCCAGCGCTTCCGGATCGACGTGCGCATCCACTCGGATGCGTCGCCGGTTGCCAAGATCGATCTCGATTAACCCAATACGCGCGGCCGCCACGGAGCGCACTCGGCCGTCACCCGCAGGCAAAAGCTTCGGAGTTTCCTCCACTTCCGTAGCGACGATCTGCACCGGCGCAAAAGATGGTACAACCTGCTCTGATGTCCGTGCTTGTCGACGCCAGGTAAACACTAGGCTGGCCGCTACTCCGTTGCGACGCGCAACCTCCGTCACCTTCGCGCCCGGCGCCAACGTCTCCTCAACAATCCGCGCCTTGTCATCCTGCGACCAGCGCCGCCGCCGCTCCAGTCCGCCCAAAACCTCGACCCGCATCGCCTGATGACCTTAAAGCTAGACTTAAGGTCACACGCTTCGCGAATTACCACGCGTCACGCAAGACGGCGCCTGTCGGATGCGTACCAAACGATAAGCTCATGCTCCGCTCAAACTCACTCTGCCTGGATCTGTAACAGCAGCTGGTCGGGATCTATGGTCGAGGCGAGGCGCTTTGGGTCTCAGCTGTGCTTGGTTCAAGATCGGAGAGCTATGGCGGAATCTGGGTGATGACGGCCTGAGAAGGGCGGCGTATCGAGGCGGGTAACCAGCCAGCCAGAACCTCACATGGGATGGTTCGTGTCAAGGCCATCAATCGCAATGCATCAGCAGT
>NZ_JBVAPG010000373.1:0-2017 GCF_055413685.1 Bradyrhizobium sp. LeoA1Lang
TGCTGATGCATTGCGATTGATGGCCTTGACACGAACCATCCCATGTGAGGTTCTGGCAGGCTTCGACACCCGCCTCGATACGCCGCCTATCTCAGTCCGTCATCACCCAGTTTCCCGCATAGCTCCAGAAGCCTGATCGCCGGCTCTATGACATTGCCACGCTTGCCGCATTGCGCGAGCGCCTTCGCTCGGCCGATATCTGGGTCGACGGGAGCCGCTCGTTTCGCCCCATCGACGAGCACCTCATGCCGCGGTCGACGTTCACCATGTGAAGGATGAGGATCGGCTTGGCCTTGGTGTGGGCAGTGACGGCGCCGCTTGGCTGAACGAAGCAAGGCAGGTGCTGGACTTCAATTTGAAGCGCTTGGCCTATCGCGCTTGCGCAGGCAAGCTCGAGGGTGTTCGTCTTGAAGCCGGAACGCTGATCGTTACGCCGACGGCCGGCGACGCTCCTGCGGCAGCCGAAGAACTGAACGCTGAGATCAGCGAGATGTATCCGCTGGTCGAAGTTCCTGATCTCTTGAGGGAAGTGCATGAATGGACGGGCTTTGCCGATCAGTTCACGCATGTTCGCACGGGTGACGCCCCTCGGAATGTCTCCGCCATGCTGGCCGGCGTCCTAGCCGATGCAACTAATCTCGGTCCGAAACGGATGGCCAGCGCGTCCAAAGGCATCAGCGCCCATCAGATCGGCTGGATGCGCACCTTTCACGCCCGTTCAGAGACCTATCGCGCCGCTCAGGCCCGCATCACCGACGCACACAGCTGTCACCCGCATTCCCGCCTGTGGGGCAACGGAACGACTGCGTCGTCCGACGGGCAGTTCTTTCGTGCCAGCGACCGAGCGGCAAAACGCAGTGACGTCAATCTGCACTATGGCAGCGAACCGGGATCGAAGTTTTACAGTCACCTGTCGGACCAGTACGGCTATTTCAGCATCCTGCCCATCAGCCCGACGGAAAGCGAAGCGGCCTATGTGCTGGATGGTTTGTTCGACCAGGACACGATCCTCGATATCCAGGAGCACTTTACTGACACTGGCGGGGCAAGCGATCATGTCTTCGCGCTGTTCGCCCTTGTCGGCAAACGCTTCGCGCCGCGTCTACGCAACCTCAAGGATCGAAAGTTCCACATATTCGAGAAAGGCGATGCTTACCCGGCGCTCGTGAACCACATAGGCGCGCCGATCAACACTGCATTGATCCTTGACCATTGGGATGACCTGCTCCATCTGGCAGCGTCGATCACGACGCGCTCCGTCGTTCCCTCGACGATCCTGAAGAAGCTCTCGGCATCTCCGAAGAAAAGTCAGTTGGCCAAGGCGCTGCGGGAAGTCGGCCGCATCGAACGATCACTGTTCATGATCGAATGGTATTCGAGCCCGGCCCTGCGCCGGCGATGCCAAGCCGGCCTTAACAAGGGTGAGGCAGCGCACAAACTCAAGCGTTCGGTGTTCTTCCACGAGCGCGGCGAAATCCGTGACCGGTCATTCGAAAGCCAGGCATTCCGCGCTTCCGGTCTTACAGTAATCTGGTCGCCAGCGCCATCGTGCACTGGAATACTGTTTACCTCGACCGCGCTGTCACTCATCTGAAGCGAGAGGGCAGAAACATTCCCGACACGCTGCTCAAGCACGTGTCGCCGCTCAGTTGGGAACATATCAACCTGACCGGCATCTACACCTGGGATTCTGAGCACCAAATGCCCGAAGGCTTCAGATCGCTTCGGCTGCCAGCGCCAATCCAACGAGCGGCTTGATGTTCATGCCCCGTTTGGCCTTACCGTACGATTTTGAGCAGCTCTTGTTCTGACCCCAAGCCCCGCAGCGCGGCTGACGTCGTCGACGGTGAGCTGCGGTTTTCGAGCGAGGGCGGCAGCTCCGATCTCTTCGCCATCAACAGCTCACCGCGCCACGATCATCGCGGCCGCTTCATCGGCGTGGTGCTGACCGGGCGCCCGATCGGCGAGCTTCGCCGCGCCTACGAGGCGCTGCACAAGGCGCATCACGAATTGCAGC
>NZ_JBVAPG010000374.1:0-1770 GCF_055413685.1 Bradyrhizobium sp. LeoA1Lang
AGCCTTCGTGGTAACGCTTGTCATGGCGTGGTCTCCAGCCCGGCGCGTCAACGCCGGGTGATTCGAGGTTGATCACCCCGGAGACTACGCCACTTTCAATTCCAACCGCTTTTCGGACGGCACCCCCAAGAAACTGATGCAGCACTGAGCTATCTCGCGAAGATAAAGCAGAGTCTATCGAAGGTATTTTCTGCGCTCGAAAAATATCTAGCTTCTCCAGACAACATCTACGATTTTCAAGCGTACCAGATTTTCCGTTGGCTCAATACTTTGGGAACGAAACCAACAGACGGATTAACATCTGCGGCCCGACAATACACATTCAACAACGCAAAGCCGTTTTATTTGCGCTCAGCCTGCCGGGTTACTTTGCAAGATCACGGAACATTCGCAGATTTCGAGCGATTGGAAGGAAGCTATGGTAACGCTCAGAGCGAGATTGAAAGAGCCCAAATCATCGTAAGCCTAAAAAGAATGGAGGCTGGTCGCCGCAACGCTTTCTACGGACGAGTATCTGGCGATGGCTTCCTATGTGATCGAGCCTGCCGCCTCGTAAGAGAAAACCGCCCATAGCACGGCTTCAAAGGAAAATTCGGTTATGGATAATCGGGAGCGGCTACTAAGCGCGCTAAAAACTACAGCAGGATCACGGTTCATAGCCGCAGCACGTCTGAGTGCTCGCGATCGCCGCCTAACTCGGGTAACTGCCTTTACTTCTGCGTATCTAATACTACTAACAATTTTCCCTTACTTTTTTAAGTTGCCTGCGCACGTCGCCGACATACTTAACCTTATTACTGTTGCACTCTCAGTCGTAATTCTCGTCTCCTCGTTGCTGCAATATTCCAGTGGAGACGTTGTCAATGCAGAGCAACACCATAGAAGTGCACTAGAGATTAACGAGCAGCGACGGCTGCTGTCGCTGCTTCCTCCGGATGTGTCGTCGCAGGAGCTGGAGGTGCTTACCAAAGAATACAACGCGATACTTCAGAAATACAGCGTCAACCACGAAGAAATCGACTATCAGAAATACCAAACAGAACGACCCGAAGAATTTCCATGGTTGGCATCACGTCAACGCGCATGGATTGCGACCAAGCTATTCTTTGTAAATCATTCTGCCACGCTAATTCTAGCGTTCATTACAATGTTCGTTATAGGACTACTGAGCCTCTATGCTTATCCGAGCCGCATAGTCTCTCCGGATAATCCATCTTCGCAAACTCGATCGAAGTAGGACCGTAGGGCGGGTTAGTTAGCGAAGCGTAACCCGCCGACCCTGTCGTGAGCGAACGGCGGATTACGCTGACGCTAATCCGCCCTACGCACTGGGCCGGTCGCGACAAGGAAGCTTGACTTTTGCCCCATAACGTCGAGTTCGACACGGTCGCCGTGGACCTCATAGCTCCAGGGCGGTTCCACAAAGGTGGACCACAATTTCCATCCGTCCACATCCCAAGCGGCCAGTTCAAGCTCGGCTGACATAAGGACGATGTTATCGTGCCGCTTCCATCCCCAGAATCCGACATCCGCTACGTCGCGCCAGAGACGTCGAACAGGCGAGAGCTTGTATGCAAGCAGCGATGTTCCAGCTCCGACAAAAACGAGGTGCCGATCCGGTACCAATAGGATGCCTGGATAAAAGTGAGCGTCACGAGAGGATCGCCGTGCCCGGCCTTGACTTGCGCGGAATGCTTTGGATTGCCCGATCGGGGTGATTGACGCTGCCGCTGGGCGATGATTGGGTGCTCCCCTCTGAAGGGACCTCTG
>NZ_JBVAPG010000375.1:0-1766 GCF_055413685.1 Bradyrhizobium sp. LeoA1Lang
CTTGTTCTGCCGGCGCTTTGCCCGGTCCGGATTTCTGTTTCATCTTCGCTCCTGGTGGCTACGATGAACCAGAAATCCTCCCTCCGCAAAATCCTTCAATTTGTCTCAAAGGTCTCGACGGCGAACATTGGAATAGAAGCGGTCAGGTCGGGACCGTTGAGGCTCACGTTGATCCGAAGCCGCCGTCTCACAGTGGCTGCTTGTTGTAGACTGCCTCAAGGAATGCAAATGTGGGCGCATGAGTGAGACAGATCGGCGGCTTAAAGACCACCTAAACACCAATCAGGCCAAGCGAGAACGCATGTGCCTAGAGATTCTTTCTGTCCAAGATGGTTATACCGACCTACAGCCTCGGCTACCAAGGGGAGGGCCGGACGGAGGAAGAGACATTCAAGGGTTCTATAAGGGAGAGCTCTGTTTTGGCGCCGTAGGGTTCGTAAATGACGCGAGCGACGCGGATCAACATCGCTCGCAAATTCAAAGTAAGTTCAGCGACGACCTGGAAAACGCTCTGAAACCCAAAGAAGACAAGCCGAAACCCAAAGGCTTTGTCTTCCTCACAAATGTGGGGCTCACTCCCGGTATCATCACGGATTTACAGAAGTTGGCCTATGGGCGGGGGATCGGCTATTGCGAAATACTTGATCGTGAGCGTTTGAGGATCATCCTGGATTCGAACCGGGGCTACGCTATTCGCTTTCGTTACCTCGATATCTCGTTGAGCGACGCCGAGCAGAAGGATTTTTTCAGCGCTTGGGCCGATGGAATCACATCGCTAATCGGTTCGGGGATTAAAGGAATCGATCAGACAACTAAGAGAATTCAATTTCTCATCGAGTCACAGCTTCTCTTGGACGATCTAACTACTATCGTAAGACTCGATGCGCCAATTTGGGAGGTTTGCAAGGGCGAGTTTTTCTTTCAAACCATGTTGTCACTCCGAGTCCATTCTCAAGGTTTGGTCAGCTTCACCTTTGGCGGAGGAACCGACAAGATCGTAGAGAGCCGAGACGAACAGCAAGCACGAGGGCGAGAATTAACCAGGAATACCCAGTATAGATTTGGCTTCAGTTGGATCATTCCAGAGACCGAACAGCACCTGCCGTTCAAAGGAAGCGAAGACAAGCTGGAATACCCCAAGGGCGTCCGTAAAGAAGACGGCATGCAGTACATTCGGACTTCTCGATCGCAGGGGATTTTAGAGGTAGGACAAAATACTCTTCACTTCACTATTCTTTCCGAGCCATTTCTCTTTCGCTTTGAGCCGACCTGCAAGCTCTTGGAACTCCACGGAAGTATGGTCATATTCGATTGCAGCAAGGAAATCGCCGATCATGTTTCGGAGATACTGATCGTCGGCGGCGGCTATGAGTTGTTGAAGCTCGATAGAAGGGATCTCAAAGGTGAGAAAGGCAGTTATGATCGCCTGAAGGTGCCTAAAGAAGGGAAGCAGGAGGCCGACAGTCACGAGTGGATCACGCTCAGACCTTCCAATTTGAATTCGGCGTTTTCGATCGACCTCATGCAAAAAACACCGAAGCGGTATGACTGGAGCTGAGTTTGTCAAATTCAGAAGATAAGGGGCTGCTTTCGGCATGCCCACATTGGGCCGCATTGGTGATCGAGCCGTAGTCCGCTTGTGGCCGATTTTGTTGAAAAAGGCGGTTGTTGCGACTCAGAGATAGCAGTGATTCAGTCTGCTTAGTTAGCAGGACTGAAGATCATGATGGGGCACCGGCAAGTCGAACAGCCTGAGTTGTTCTATG
>NZ_JBVAPG010000376.1:0-1749 GCF_055413685.1 Bradyrhizobium sp. LeoA1Lang
CTCCCGAAGCGACGCCGCCCACAACGCAAGCGTCTCCTCAATCGACGCTGCCTGCGTCCACGATCTTCGAATCATGGTTGCCCATGGATTCAGAAACCCACTAAAAAAACAACTGTAATGCTAGGTCGCGTGGACAGTTATCTTAGCCAGAGCAGAGTTGCCGCGATAGCGACGACAGCGAAGTAATTTCGTGCGGTTTTTTCGTAGCGCGTAGCAACGCGCCTGAAACGCTGAAGTGGACCCCGGATTTTGGACCAGCGGCTTAGGTGGTGCGGATGCCGTTCCGTTTTGATAAACGGAGCGGACCATGAAGAAGACGAGACGGAAAATCGACGCGGCGCTGAAGGCAAAGATCGCCTTGGAGGCGCTGCGAGAACAATCAACGGTGACGGATCTGGCGCAGCGCTACCAGGTGCATGTGAACCAGATTTACGCCTGGAAGAAGCAGCTTCAGGATCAAGCGGTTCGGGCGTTCGACGCGGGCGCTGGTCGGGATGGCGAGGCGGCCCACGAACTGGAGGTCGAGAAGCTCCACGCCAAGATCGGACAATTGACGGTCGAGCGAGATTTCTTAGCCAGGAGGTCCGGAAGATGAGCGCGCCGGATCGCCGAGGATTGCTTCAGCGCGATCATGAGAGTCTGTCGATCCGCCGGCAATGCCAACTGCTGAGCGTTGCGCGATCGAGCGTATATCGGCCGCCGCGGCCGGCCAATGACAACGACCTTGAGCTGATGCGGCGGATCGATCAGCTGGTCACGGCCTGGCCGTTCCTGGGCTCGCGGCGGCTGACGGCAATGCTCAATGGCGAAGGCTGTCGCATCAATCGCAAGCGTGTGCAGCGGTTGATGCGCAAGATGGGCATCGCAGCGCTGGGACCAAAGCCCAGAACCACAAAGCCGGCGCCGGGACACAAGATCTTCCCGTATCTCCTGCGACATCTGGCGATCGACCGGCCGAATCAAGTGTGGGCGGCCGATATCACCTATGTGCCGATCGGCCAGGGCTTTCTGTATCTGGTGGCGATCATCGATTGGGCGAGCCGTGCGGTGCTGGCCTGGCGCCTGTCGAACACGATGGACACATCGTTCTGCGTGTCTGCGCTCGAAGAGGCCTTGGCACGCTTCGGCCGGCCTGAGATCTTCAATACCGACCAGGGCAGCCAGTTCACCAGCGCCGCCTTCACCGGCACGCTGGCCGCCACCGGCGTCAGGATCTCGATGGACGGTCGCGGGCGCTGGATGGACAACGTGTTCATCGAGCGGCTGTGGCGCTCGCTCAAATACGAGGACATCTATCTCAAGGGCTATTCGGATGGCCACGAGGCCAAAGCCGGAATTGCCCGATGGATCGAGTTTTACAATTTCCAGCGCCCTCATCAGGCGCTGGAAAACCGCGCGCCGATGGCGGTCTGGCGGGCCGGTGTCACCGGCGCATTCGGCGAAGAGGCTGTGGATATGACGCTTCTCGCAAGCGAGAAGCTTGGACAACGCTGCGCGTTGCCCACATCCCCACAGCCACAACAGCAGCAAGCAAGAATAGCGTAAAGTTATTGGCAAGAACGAACGGCAGCAGTTCCACTTAAGAAACCGGACCCAGTGGTCCTCAGCATAGGGTCCACTTCAACGCTTCAGTTTCGAGAAGCAGCATTCGATTAGATGACGCTCGGCATAGAGGGGTTTGTTGAGCGGATATTTGATTGCCCGTGAGGGGTTGTTCGGAATGACGGCTTGAGCGCCTTTTGCGGCGAT
>NZ_JBVAPG010000377.1:0-1725 GCF_055413685.1 Bradyrhizobium sp. LeoA1Lang
CAAATCGCCCCAGCCCCACCTCCATCGACATAAGACCGCTCTCCACAAGACTGCCTCCCGCCAGGGAATCAGTCTTCGCCGATCTTCGCAACAAAGATGTGTGCATCAAATAGCCGGTGACCGGGCTCTTTTGCCACCGTCACTTCGCGGATACTTGATCCACAAAACTTAGCGCCAGCGTCGGGGCGCCAGGACCACACGACTTCGCCGTCCGCTGATATCACGCTCGTCAGTCGCAACACCCGCGTCCACCGCATCTCACCGCAACGTTCGTGACGATCGCGACCCGCCCCTCATCTGGGTGAGACGCGCGGAGTTAAATCACTGATTTGCCCGACGACGGAAGTGGAATGTTTTTCGTCGCAAGGCTGGACAGACTTTTGGTGATTTGCCCGTCGGGTTGATTTGTCGCACTCAAACCAGCGATATCGCCATTGCAAGCGGAGCGAAGCAATGCGCCACAGCGGGCATGCTTCGCTCGAAAACGCTCTAAAATCGGTAGGTTGCGGTTCCCAGGATCGTACGCCCGAGGCCGTAATAGCAATCGCCCCGCGCGTAGCACGCCGCCACGTAGCGTTCGTCACCGATGTTGTTGACGTTGAGCTGCAGTCTGAATGGACCGGGATCGTAGGCGACCATCATGTCGAACAGAGTGTAGGCCGGAATGGTGTAGGTGTTGGTCTCTTCGTAGGACTCGCCGATGTAGCGCACGCCCGCGCCGACCGTGACGTCACGCAGGCCGAGAGCGCTCAGGCGATACTTGCCCCACAGCGAGGCCTGGTTGGCGGGCACGCCCTCGACACTCTTGCCGACATTGTCGCCGCGTTCCACCTTGGCGTTGATGTAGGAATAGCTGGCGATCACGTCGAAATCGGGGGTAACCTTGCCGATGACTTCGATTTCCGCGCCGCGGATACGGACCTGTCCAATCTGACTCGACGCGAACGGATTGCTCGGATCTGTCGACGCCGCCAGCCGATTCTTTTCCACCGTGTCATAGATCGCGCCGTTGATCGCGAGGCCCTGCATCGGCGTGTATTTGAAGCCGACCTCGTAGACCTCGCCGCGCTGATCCTTGCAGGGGCCGTCAACACAAGTACTGCCACCAGAGGTCGGGCTGAAATACACCGGGTTGAACGACTGCGCCCAGGTAACATAGGGATTGAAGCCAAACGGCGTTTCATACATCAGGCTCGCGCGTCCGGTTGTGGCCGACCTGTCGCTGTCCGCTCCGGTATAGCGCGTGCTGGCATAATCCTGCCGGACCCCGATCGTAGCCAGCCAGGGGCCGAGGCGCATCTGGTCCTGTGCGTAGAGACCGGTCTGGGTCTGCCGCGCGTCTGGACCTCGCGTCAACGCAGGTAGATCGACGCTGGTGTAAACCGGCGCATAGAGATCGAACGGCGTCGGGTCGAAGCCGGAGCCGATGGACGAGCGCGCATAAACGTCGCGATAATCCACGCCGAACAGGACCTTATGCTCGAGCGCACCGGTGAGCGCCTTCACTTGGATATTGTTGTCGATGGTGAAGTTATCGTTCGACACTTCCTGATTGGCGCTGTAGCGGTTCACCGTGCGCCTCGATGCGTCAAGGAACGGGGAGCTATGGCCGAAATTGGGTGATGGGGCTGATCAGGCGGCGCGGTTAGCTGGCGTCGTCGATTCTGCGACGCCGTCGGTAAATTTGACGCCGGCAATGACCCTTGGCAACTGATTTTCGCCCTT
>NZ_JBVAPG010000378.1:0-1714 GCF_055413685.1 Bradyrhizobium sp. LeoA1Lang
TCGACATAGCTGTGCCACGCGACCGGGCCGGCAGCTTTGAGCCGCTATTGATCGCCAAGGGCCAGACCCGTTTCGACGGCTTTGACGACAAAATCCTGAGCCTCTACGCGCGCGGCATGACGGTGCGTGAGATCCAGGGGCATTTATCTGAACTTTATGGGGCCGAAGTCTCGCCGGATTTGATCAGCCGGGTCACCGACGCGATTCTCGACGAAGTTCGGGAATGGCAAAGTCGGCCGCTCGACCCGGTCTATCCGGTGGTATTTTTCGACGCGCTGCGGGTCAAGATTCGCGATGAAGGCATGGTCAAGAACAAGGCCGTCTATGTCGCGCTGGCGCTCAATCCGGACGGCGAGAAGGAGGTTCTGGGCTTGTGGATTGAGCAGACCGAAGGTGCCAAATTCTGGCTCAAGGTCGTCAACGACCTGAAGACGCGTGGAGTCAACGATATCCTGATCGCGGTGGTCGATGGGCTCAAGGGCTTTCCCGAGGCGATCGCCTCGGTCTATCCGCAGACCGTGGTGCAGACCTGCATCGTGCACCTGATCCGCAACAGCCTGGCGTTTGTCGCTTGGAAGGATCGCAAGGCGATCCTGCCTGCCATCAAGGCGATCTACCGGGCCGAGAATGCCGACATGGCGCTGCTCCGGCTCGACGAGTTCGAGGACGAATGGGGCAAGCGCTATCCGGCGATCGGCCAGGCTTGGCGCCGCGCCTGGGAACAGGTCGTGCCGTTCTTCGCGTTCGCTCCTGGCGTCCGCAAGATGATCTACACCACCAACGCGGTCGAGGCGCTGCACCGTAGCTTGCGCAAGATCATCAAGACCCGCGGCAGCTTTCCAAGCGACGACGCGGCGTTGAAGCTGCTTTATCTCGCCATCAAGAACGCCGGATTGAGGTGGCGGCGAGGCGTCGAGTGGACTGCCGCCATGGGCCAGTTCGCCATTCAGTTCGGCTCGCGTTTTCCGGGATCAGCGCGATGACCAAAGTGTCGATCAGCCTCATCCGCCGGCCCGAGTTTGGCCGATCAGCAAGCTCTGTAAAGGCGGGCCTGCGGCCCCCGCCTACGGCGGCTACGGCCTTGACAGACCTTGCTGCCCGGCCACTGCTAGCCACCATGGGATCGATGACAATGTCCGGCTGATGCAAGAAACGACTGCAATTCAACCTTCACAGAGGCCTCTTACACAAAATACCTGACATTCCCTGCTTTGTAGGCGGCATAACCATCCACCTGCAGAATGCCGGAAAAACCCGTCAATTGTCCGGCGATCTCCTCGGTGCCGCGGCCCTCGGCGAACACGTAGGCGACCGCCGGCGGCGACGGCCCACCCCATGGCCGGTCATCCATGGCATGCGCCCAGAACTGGCAGATGCGGGTGCGATGTCGTCCGGGATCGAGCACCGGCATCGGCGTCTCGTCGCAGAACACGCGCGGCGCGGCCTGGATCGTGCGCAGCTGGAGGTCATAGAGGCTCCTGAGCCACCAGGCCGCACGCTTCACCCAGCCGGCAAGCGTCGACCGGTCGAGATGGACGCCCTGGCCGGCCAGAATCTGCACTTGCCGATACAGCGGCAGATACCAGGTGCGGATTCCAATGATCGCGCGCAGGTATTCCAATCTGATGCCGCGCAGCGTTCCGATCTGATCGCGCGCAGGTGAAGCCCCCGATCGTTAAAGGCAATTGGCACTATCGTTAGCCCGTGGTCAAGC
>NZ_JBVAPG010000379.1:0-1696 GCF_055413685.1 Bradyrhizobium sp. LeoA1Lang
CTCGCGCATCCCATCTTGGCCAGCGATCATCCGATCGCATCAAACAGGCCGGACATATGGATGCAAGCGATCCGATCACCTCAAAAGCTCTTGTGCCACGGGGGCCGTCCACATATGGGTCCCCGCTTTCGCGCTCCTTCGCGGGGACGACAGTCGTAGGCTGGGCAGGGTCTATTTTCTAAGGAAAGGTCTCATCTCGTGAGGGAGCTCGCATCGTTTGCGAACGTCCTGATCAGCTCGCTGAGGTCATCGTCTGCCGATGTGATCCTGTCGTTTCGATGTTCCGGATTTGGCTCGATACGAATCTCGGGGGCGCTCTGGATGCGCGGGGCGATGGCGGCTGCCCTGGTGCTGCGGACATCGTTCGCCGCGGGCGGCACCACCGCCACCTTCGGCGCGTGGATTTTCGGTAGGCTGCGGCCCGGCTCGATCCGCGCGGGCGGTGACTTCGGCTCCTGATTTGCATCGACCGATGGCTCATGCACTTCGGGCTGTGCCGCCGGCGCGGATTCCTTTCGTGCGGCTTTCGCGATGATTTCGTTGACGATCGCGCCGAGGCGGCCCTTGTCGGGCTGGGCGAGATAGCTATTGGCGAATTCATCGACATGGTGCTGGCCGTAGTCGGACAGCACCGCGGCCAGTCGCGCCAGGTCGGGATCGCTCTCGACCAGGCGGCGCCACACTTCCTTGTCGTAAGCGGAGGCGTCGGCGCTCGAGGTCGTTTGCGGTGCCGGCAAGGGTGGAGGTTCCGCAGTGATCGGAACATTTTCCGCGTGGGCCGGAGGCAGTTCGGCAAGTGCGGTAGCTGGCTCTGGACGCGCATCGAGGGCGGCGGACTCCGCCTTCTCCGCCTTTCGCCGCTTCCGCTCGGCGACCTGTAGCGACACCAGGCCAATGCCCATCAACAGAAAGCCGAGAGCGGCCCAGGCCGCCGTGAGGCACAGGACGAATCCTGCGAGCAGCAAAACCCAACCAGCAATACGCATGGCACGCCTTTCTTCCGGCAACAATTTGGCGCGGTCGGGCGGATTTGGCAAATCGACAAGCTTTGTCCTTAAAGCAAACGAATCCGTGATCGAAGCAACCCGCGCCGCGAGGAAACCGTCCCATTGTCGCCAATTGGCAGCCAACAAGCGGTCGCAACCGCTGCTGATCACCCAGTTTCGCTGTGAAATGGGAACCAATACGCCTCGAGGGCTGTTGGTGCCTGCCGTAACGAACCTTCACCAGGAGTGGCCCATGCGAAAATTCATCCTCCCGATGGTTGCGGTTATGACCCTTGGGATTGCGACACAGGCCAAGGCTTATGATTCTGGCGATCTCATATCGATGCAGAGAGCACTGGCGATCGCGACCGATCTCGGTCTCGTAGCGGTGTCTCACACTGAATTTGCCGGCTATGAATGGCAAATCGAGGGGCGGGATATCGAAGGCCGGTACATGGAAGTTGATGTCGACGCCCGCACCGGTGAAGTACTCAACGTCGACCGATAAACCTGCGAGGTGCTGCTTCATGCGCCCTCGCCCCTTGTGGGAGAGGGCTACTCCGGCGTCGGCACGAACGCGCTTGGGTGAGGGGTCTCTCTCCACGCGCACCGTGCCCGCGGCGACGACCCCTTGTATCTGCACGGGCATGATTTGTGCGATGGAAGCGATTTAGCGTCTTGGCCGGTGGCCACCGGCCAAGACGCGTGGC
>NZ_JBVAPG010000037.1:0-58737 GCF_055413685.1 Bradyrhizobium sp. LeoA1Lang
TCGCGCATCCCATCTTGGCCAGCGATCATCCGATCGCATCAAACAGGCCGGACATATGGATGCAAGCGATCCGATCACCTCAAAAGCTCTTGTGCCACGGGGGCCGTCCACATATGGGTCCCGGGTCCCGGCTTCGCTAAGGCTTCGCCGCGCCGCGCAAGCCCGGGACGACGGGGGACGACGGGGACCGTCATTGCGAGCGCAGCGAAGCAATCCATGTCTCCGCAAGCGGCGCGATGGATTGCTTCGCTCCGCTCGCAATGACGTAGGGAGAGGTTCCGATTCAATTGTCAAACAGCGGAGTGGATGCGAGTGCGCGCTCTCGCGGGCGCTTTGCGCCCGAGCTTTGCATCTCGCTTCACCCTCTCATTGAGCATTTGATAGGACCGCTGCTGCGGTTGTCGATGCGTGTCTGCGTGGTGGACTGGGATTGGCCGATAACGCACGGATCGCCCCCCAATGGGCCCTCAAAAGACCAGTGAACGGTGCACATGCACCCCAGCCATTGCGCCATCGCCAACCGCAAGCGATACCGAATGCGGTACTCGCGCGACGTCTCCGCAGGCAAAGGCGCCGCGCACCGTCGTTTGCTTGCTTTCGTCGGTTCGGATCTGGATGCCGAACGGAGTCGTTTCCAATTCGCAGCCAAGCGTCTCGGCCAATGGCGTAGAGGGCACATTGCGCGTTGCGGTGAACAGGCCGGCGAAAGGCAGGACGCGTCCGTCTTGCAGCCTCACGTCTGCGTGGCCTTCGATCCCTGCGATAGGACCTGCCTCGATCGTGACGCCGCGCGCAGCAAGCGCGGCGCGGGCGTCCGCGTCCGGCTCGAAGGCGCCGTTGAGCAGGAGCGTCACGTCTCCCCATTCCGTAAACAGAACGACGTGATGGAGCACGTCCGGGCTTGTGGCGATCACACCGATCCGTCCCTTATTCAGTTCATATCCGTGACAATAGGGGCAGTGAAAGACGCTACTGCCCCAGCGCTCGGCGAGCCCATCAAGAGGAGGGAGTGCATCGCTGACGCCGGTGGCAAGGATAAGCCTCTTGCCACGATAGAGCCCGCTGTTGGCTGTTGTCACCGCGAAGCCATCTCCTTGCCGCTTGGCGTCGGTAGCGATTCCCTCGAGCCATGTGAGCGTCGGATAGGCCGTGAGCTGTTCTCGCGCAGTGCGTGCGATCTCGGCTGGATCGACTCCATCCTGACCAAGAAAGCCGTGGGATGCCGAGGCGAACCTGTTGCGCCGGGCGCCTGCGTCAACGACGATCACCTTGCGCCGGGCGCGCAACAATTGAAGGGCCGCGGCCATGCCGGCGTAGCTGCCACCGATGACGATCGCGTCATGAAGCATTTCTGTTCCTTTCCTTGTGGTGCGCCATATGACGTCGCGAGAATTCCGCACTGAGATCGGCGAGGGTGATGCCGCCGAAGCGATCGAGCAGTAGCGCCTCTGCTTCGGCGAAAGCTTCGTCCAAAACGGCGTTCGCCATGCTCAGCCATGTGCAAAAGAGCATGAAGCACGGAGGTGAGGCGGCGTCTCGCGTCATGTAACTTCGTATATTACATGAGCTGCCAAGTTTCAAGGCGAGCCTTGAGGCCCGGAGCGATTCTCCTCGAAACTACGTCAAAGCCCCTTCACCAAAATCCGATGGCGCTACTCTATTGATTTGCAGGGGCGTCGGCGCGCCGTCGTATCGTGGGAAGATTCCTTCTCCCCACTCGGCGATGGTGGGCCATTCAGCAATGTCTGGTAGGGCCGGATGCATTGCGAGATGCGCGCGAATGGATTCGGGAAGAAAGCGCCAATTCGGCGTGAAAGAAAACAGCAGCGCGTCGCGCCGTGAAAGGCTGCGGTTCGGATGCGTTCCATGGAGGAGACGGTAGTCCACCGCCGCTGCATCGCCACGGCGCACATTGAGCGTGATCTGTCCTTCGTGGTCACTCAGGGCAGGGTGGTCGGCCGCCAACTGCTCGGCGGCTGCGCGAGCCGGCGCTGAACCTGCTTTTCGATCGCTTGCAAGTCAGGTTCTTCAAAGAGCGCCGGGATGGTTGTGAAACCGTCTACAGCAAAATTCGAACCTGACATGCGGGCTCCGTTACGCAGATGAAGTTTCATTACGAGATTCATCCAACCGCCGAAAGCTGACGGATCGGCTCCGGCGATTCGAACACCTGCGCCGATGCGCCCTTGACGAAAGGCGCACACTCCTATAGGAACCAGTCAGTTCCAGAACTATTTGGTTCCAAATATGCAGCCCCAAGACACGTTGAGCGCCACGTTTGGTGCCCTGGCTGATCCGACGCGCAGGGCAATTCTCGCGCGGCTGTTGGAGGGCGAGGCCTCGGTCGCCGAACTGGCCAAGCCATTCTCGCTGACGCCCCGGGCCGTCTCCAAGCATGTCGCCGTGCTGGAGGCGGCGGGCCTGGTGACGAAGGGCCGCGATGCCCAGCGACGTCCGTCGCGGATCGTCGCCAGCCCGCTGATCGAGATCGATTCCTGGCTCGCCAACTATCGCAAGCTCTGGCTGCAGCGCTTCGACAAGCTCGAGACCCATCTGGCAAAGCAAACGGGAGGAGAATGATGGACAGAGGCAAGGTGACCTTGGAGGAGAGGCCGCTGGGCGCCACCATCCAACGCTGGTTTCCAGCCCCGCCCGAGCTCGTCTATCGCAACTGGATTGAAGCCGAACAGATCCGGCACTGGTTTGCGACCGACGGCTACGAGGTCACTGGCTGCGAGATTGATGCACGGCCGGGAGGAAAGTGGCGGGTCGATTTTCGCTCCTCGACCGGGCACGTCTATTTCGAGCACGGGGAATTCCGCGAAATGGTGCTGGGGAGGTCCCTCGTGCTGACCCTGACCCAGGTCGATGGCGCCCACACAGGACCGGAGACGCTGATGACCGTCACCTTCGAGGCTTCACGCGGTGGCACTGACATGACGTTCCGCCAGGTTGGCTACGACAGCAGCCTGCGCCGCGACGGCAATGCCGAGGGCTGGCAGGAATGCTTCGACAAGCTCGTCGCCCGCCTGACAAGCTCGAACGTCACCGCCTGGAAGGAGACGCATATGAGCAGGCATGCCGCGGAAGAGCAGGAAGTCCGCGCTCTCTTCGCCGACTGGCTGCGCACTTCATCGGCGCTGGACATCGACGGCGCCATGCGTCCTCTCGATCCCGATATTCATTCCTATGAACATGTGGCGCCACTTCAGTACCGCGGTATCGATGCTATTCGCGAGGTCTGCCGGCAGGGCTTCGACCTGATCAAGGGCGAGTTCGAATGGGACATTCCTGATCTTCAGGTGATCGTGCGCGATGACATTGCCATCGCGTGGGGCCTCAACCGCATGCGCTACCGTTCAGCTTCAGCGCCGGTGGTTGAGAATTGGTCGCGAAGCACGAGAGTGTTTCAGAAGAAGGACGGGCAATGGAAGATGATCCACCAGCATCTTTCCGTCCCCGCCGATCCAAAAACCGGACAGGCCAGATTCGACCTGAAGCCCTGAAATGGCGATTGCCGAGCAACCCTGCCGATGCGATGTGCCGCTGAAATTGTACAGACCGCGCAACGAGCGGCCCGATGGCTCGCGCTGTTATCTTTGCGGACTGTGCGGCGAAGCCCATTTGGTCCTTTGCAAGCCGGGAAGGCTTTGTTATAGGGCTGACCGCAAGCGAAACGCCGGTTTCGCCCATTCCTCGGTAGCTCAGCGGTAGAGCATTCGACTGTTAATCGAATGGTCGCTGGTTCGAATCCAGCCCGGGGAGCCAATATTTCAATTAAATCAAGCTGTTAGCTGAACCTCCTAAGCTCCTGGTTTCGCGTATGCGCGGCCCGGACAAGGCGGATTCGCATCCGACGTCCCGATTCGAGTCGTCCTGAAGGGCGCGACTCAATCACATCCGCGTGGCGCTTTGCGGGTTTGGTGCGGACAGCCGCCAAATCGACTCATTCACCGTCGATTCTTGGCTAAGCAGGGTTCCTTGCGAGGTGATTCCATGGCCGTCTTCGACACCGAGGTGCCGAAAACAACACCCTCGATCGTCCCGAGCGATATCCCCACCATGAGCGACGATGAATGTCTCCGGCGGCTCGCGCAGATCGTCGAAGAGCACGATTCCGCGCGTCTTGACGAGGCTGCGAGGCTGATCGGCCGGCTTGCCGTCGCGATCGAATAGACGCGGTTCCCCTGCAAGAGCTCGTGCGGCCGGTATGGCCCATCGGGCGTGTTGCGTTTTGATCCTGCTTGTTACAAAAGACGGGCGGTCTCACTCCCGTCGCGGCCGCGCCGCACGACTTGCAGGTTTCAGCCCATGTCCGGTTTCTCGACCGCGCGCCAGAAAATGGTCGATGGCCAGGTGCGCACCAGTGACGTCACCGACGCGCGTATTCTCGATGCGATGCTTGCCGTGCCGCGCGAGGCTTTCGTCCCCGACAGCAAGCGCGCGCTGGCCTATCTCGATCTCGACCTCGATGTCAGCGAGGGCGGGGCGACGAAGCGCTACCTGATCAAGCCAGCCGTGATGGCGAAGATGTTGCAGGCGGCTGAGATCAATTCGACTGACCGCGTTCTGGTCGTCGGCTGCGCAACCGGCTACGCGGCTGCCGTGGTTGCACACCTCGCCGGGGAGGTGTTTGCCACCGAAAGCGAGCCGACGCTCGCCGACCAGGCCAAGGCCGCGCTTGCGGGGGCTGGTGCCGCCAACGTGACCGTCCATGCCGCGCCGGCGGCGAAGGGCGACGCCACGGACGCACCGTTCGACGTCATTTTCCTCAATGGTGCCACCGAGATCGTGCCGCAGGAACTCTTTGAGCAGCTCCGCGAGGGTGGGCGGCTGGTCGGGGTGTTTGCCTTGTCGCAGCCGCAGCGGGCCGCCATCGTGACACATACCCACGGGGATTTCGGGCATCGGCCGCTATTCGATGCCGTGGCGCCGCTCCTGCCGGGCCTGGAGCGCTTGCCGGCTTTCGTGTTCTAAGATCGATCGCCCCGGAGGGAGGAAGGCTTCGAGGCGTTTCGGCGAATACGGATTCACACCAAGGGAAGGATTCCTAGCCGGCTCGAACGGAGAAGTCCGGTTCGTGGCGGCTTGGTGGCGATTCGAAGCGTTAAAATCCCGTTCTGAATCAGAAGTGTGGCCCGTTTGCCCCACGTGAAGAGTTTCCACCGGGTTCCGTTGCGAGGTAGTTCCGTCCAGCCTAGCTGCGGAATAAGGTGAGGCGGGACTCACTTCGATCGAAGCAGCGCCC
The DNA here is from genome assembly GCF_055413685.1 of Bradyrhizobium sp. LeoA1Lang. Lineage (NCBI taxonomy): Bacteria > Pseudomonadati > Pseudomonadota > Alphaproteobacteria > Hyphomicrobiales > Nitrobacteraceae > Bradyrhizobium > Bradyrhizobium sp. LeoA1Lang. Next base: position 5,249 of record NZ_JBVAPG010000037.1, read on the forward strand.
GGTTCATGGTCTCGAGCCGGGTGGTGAATAGCAATGGATGGATTATTGGGGATGCGTGGGGTGAAGGTTGTCACCGGAGCCGCGGCAGCGGTCCTTTTGTTGGCGTGCATGGGACCGACGCCGGCCCTGGCCGACACGATCGAGGCCGCATTGGTTCGTGCCTATCAGACCAATCCGCAGCTCAATGCGCAGCGCGCCTTCGTGCGCTCCACCGACGAAAACGTGCCGCAGGCTTTGTCGGGCTACCGGCCGAGGGTGTCGATCACGGCGAGCGGCGGTTATCAGTACACTGATGCCGTCTCGGGTGGAGTGGCTGCGCATGGAGCGCAGGCCCCGCGCGCCGTCGGCGCCACGATTTCGCAGACCCTGTTCAATGGATTTCAGACCGGCAACCGAACGCGGGCCGCGGAGAGCCAGGTTTCCGGCTCACGCGAAGCGCTGCGGAATATCGAACAGACCGTGCTGTTCAGCGCCGCGCAGATCTACATGGACTACCTGCGCGACGCGGCGATCGTCGAGGTCCAGCGCAGCAACACGCGGGTGCTCGAGCAGACGCTCAAGCAGACCCGCGACCGATTCAATGTCGGTGAGGTGACGCGTACCGACGTCGCGCAATCGGAGGCTCAGCTCGCCGCCGGACGCACGCAGCAGCTCACGGCCGAATCCCAACTGACCACGACGCGATCGAACTTCCGGCGCATCATCGGCAGCGAACCGACGAATCTCGCGCCGGGCTCACCGGTCGACCGTTTCCTGCCGCCGACCCTCAATGCCGCCATCGAACTCGCGCTGACGCAGAACCCGAACGTGACCGCAGCGATGTTTGGCGTCGACGTCAACTTCCTCAACGTCAAGATCGCCGAAGGCGCGCTGTTTCCGAGCGTGACGCTGCAGGCGAGCGCGCAGCAGGCCTACGATCAGACGCTGGTCATCCAGCGCCAGTTCCAGGCGTCGGCGATAGCGCAGATTGCGGTGCCAATATACCAGGGCGGCGCCGAATATTCGCTGATCCGCCAAAATAAGGAATCGTTGGCCCAGCAGCGCCTTGTGCTCGAACAGACGCGCGATCAGGCGCGCGCCAATGTCGTCACGGCATGGGGCCAGTTGTTGGCCGGCAAGGCGCAAGTAACCTCCGCGCAGGCGCAGGTGACGGCATCCGAGATCGCGCTCAACGGCGTGCGCGAGGAAGCCAAGGCCGGGCAGCGCACCACGCTCGACGTGCTGAACCAGCAGCAGGCCCTGGTCAACGCCCGCAACGCTCTCGTGATTGCGCAGCATGACCGTGTGGTCGCCTCCTACAGCGTGCTGCAGGCGGTGGGCCGGCTGCAGCCCCAGGTGCTCAACCTGCCGACCTCGACCTACGATGCGAGCGTGCACTACCAGCAGGTGCGTGATAGCTGGGCTGGGGTTCGAACGCCCGACGGCCGCTGATCGTCGCTCCCACATTGCTCTGAACAGACAATTGGGCCCGCTTGGCTAGCGGGCCCAATGCATTTCTGAGCCCTCGTTTGTCCCACCCGCGGCCGCCGACTCCATATGTCGCGTGGTGGTCATGAAGACGCCGCAAAACTTCGAAGCGCGTTGCTTGCAATCGATTGTTGCCCTGACATACCGTTTCCATAGGCAACAGAACGATTCGCAACGGCTTTTTGCGTCCATCGCTGCGGATCGGTTGCCGTGAGGGCGAACGCACCGCGTGCAACGCACCGGTAACCGTTGATCTGGGGACAAGTCCGGACTCGAGCGATGAAAAATTCCGGCCGCTTCATCCGGAACCGCCGAATCTCGTGCGGTTTGGTGTAGGATAATTTCGATGTGGAGTCGGAAATGACGCAACCTGCAAAGGTCCAAGAGCCCTCCATGGAGGAGATTCTGGCGTCGATCCGTCGCATCATTGCCGATGATGAGGCCAAGCCCGCTTCCGCGGATAAACCCGCAAACGACAGGCCGGCAAGTGTTGCGGCGCCGGAGAAACCGGCGGTCGCCGCCGCGCCTGCCCCCAAGCCGGTGGTGAAGGACATTCCGCCGCCGCCGACTCCTGCAGCAGCGAAGCCGGCGCCACCAGCGCCAAAACCTGCGCCGGCGCCACCACCAGCCAAAACCAACAGCCAGGACGACATCGACGCCATGCTGGCGAGCCTCGATGAGGCGACGCAGGAGGCCGAAGTCAGGCCGCCCCAACCCGATGGCGACGTATTCGAACTGACTGACGAAATGGCCCTGCCGGATCCAGCACCGACGCCCAAGCCGCCGCCACCGACCTTTCAGAAAGTTGAACCGCAGGACGACATCGAATTCACGGAAGCCACCAAGCCGCCGCCTCCACCGCGGCAGTCAGCCTATGAGCCGGCGACCGAGAGTTCCTCCTATGGTCAGCAGCCAATCTTGTCGCGCACGACCATGAACGCGGTCGAAAGCGCGTTCAATTCGCTGGCCAATACCGTGCTCAGCAACAATGCACGGACGCTGGAGGATTTGGTCAAGGAAATGCTGCGGCCGATGCTGAAATCCTGGCTGGACGACAACCTGCCGGGGCTGGTCGAGCGGATCGTGAAAGCCGAGATCGAGCGGGTTTCGCGCGGGCGCTAGCCGCTCGGGCTGCGAAGCCCCCTCAATTCAGCCATCCCGAATGGGTGTTATGGCGGCTTGGACGCGTCGGTCCGGTTGACTTGGCGCGTTCGGACGGCTTTTTAGCGCTCTCAAACATCCCATTTGTAGTGCCATGATCGAGAAAAACTACCAGCCTGCCGATATCGAAAGCCGGATGTCCCGCGTCTGGGAGGAGAGCGGCGCCTTCAAGGCCGGCCGCCCCGAGCGGCGCGACGCCGCGCCGTTCACCATCGTGATCCCGCCGCCGAACGTGACGGGCTCGCTGCACATGGGACATGCGCTGAACAATACGCTGCAGGACATCCTCTGCCGCTTCGAGCGCATGCGCGGACGCGACGTGCTCTGGCAGCCCGGCACCGACCATGCCGGCATCGCCACCCAGATGGTGGTCGAGCGGCAGTTGATGGAACGGCAGGAGCCAAGCCGTCGCGAGATGGGCCGCGCCAAATTCCTCGAGCGGGTCTGGCAATGGAAGGCCGAGAGCGGCGGTACCATCATCAACCAGCTCAAGCGGCTGGGCGCCTCCTGCGACTGGTCGCGCGAGCGCTTCACGATGGACGAGGGCCTGTCGCGCGCGGTCGTGAAGGTGTTCGTCGAACTCCACCGCGAAGGGCTGATCTACAAGGACAAGCGGCTGGTCAATTGGGACCCGAAACTGCTCACCGCGATCTCCGATCTCGAGGTGCAGCAGGTCGAGGTCAAGGGCCACCTTTGGTACCTGCGCTATCCGATCGAGGGCAGGGCGTTCAGCCCTGACGATCCCGCAAGCTTCATCGTGGTCGCGACGACCCGTCCCGAAACCATGCTCGGCGATACCGCGGTGGCCGTGCATCCGGACGACGAGCGCTACAGTGCGCTGGTCGGCAGCCACGTGATCCTGCCGCTGGTCGGCCGCAGGATTCCGATCGTGGCTGACGATTACTCCGATCCAGAGAAGGGCTCCGGCGCAGTAAAGGTCACGCCGGCGCACGACTTCAACGACTTCGAGATCGGCAAGCGCCATGGGCTGCCGCAGATCAGCGTGCTCGACCAGGAGGGCAAGCTCTCGCTTGTCGGCAACGAGGACTATCTGCGCGGCCTGCCTGAGGGTGCGCTGCAGTTCGCTGAAGAGTTCCACGGCGTCGAGCGCTTTGCCGCGCGAAAACAGATCGTGGCGCGGCTGGAGGATTTCGGCTTTCTCGAGAAGATCGAGCCGAACACGCATATGGTGCCGCATGGCGACCGTTCCGGCGTGGTCATCGAGCCGTTCCTCACCGACCAATGGTATGTCGACGCCAAGACGCTGGCGCAACCGGCGATCGCGGCCGTGCGCGCGGGCGAAACCAGCTTCGTACCGAAGAACTGGGAAAAGACCTATTTCGAATGGATGGAGAACATCCAGCCCTGGTGCATCTCGCGCCAGCTCTGGTGGGGCCATCAGATCCCGGCGTGGTACGGGCCCGACGGCAAGGTCTTCGTCGCCGAGACCGAGGAAGAGGCCGTTGGCAACGCGCTCGGCTATTACGTCGAGCAGGAAGTCATCACGCCGGAGCAGGGCCACGACATGGCGGAGGACCCCGCCAAGCGCGAGGGCTTCATCACCCGCGATGAAGACGTGCTCGACACCTGGTTCTCGTCCGCGCTGTGGCCGTTCTCGACGCTTGGCTGGCCGGACGAGACGCCGGAGCTGCAGCGCTACTATCCGACCGACACGCTGGTCACCGGTTTCGACATCATCTTCTTCTGGGTGGCGCGGATGATGATGATGGGCCTTCACTTCACGAAAGAGGTGCCGTTCTCGACCATCTACATGCACGCCCTTGTCCGCGACGAGAAGGGCGCCAAGATGTCGAAGTCGAAAGGCAACGTCATCGATCCCCTGCATCTCGTCGACGAATACGGCGCAGATGCGCTGCGCTTCACGCTGGCGGCGATGGCGGCGCAGGGACGCGACATCAAGCTGTCGACGCAGCGCGTCGATGGCTATCGCAGCTTCGCCACCAAGCTCTGGAACGCCTGCCGTTTTGCCGAGATGAACGGCGCCGGCCTGACGGCCGGGTTTGATCCGACCAGCGTGAAGGAGACGCTGAATCGCTGGATCATGCATGAGACGGCGCTTGCGGCCCGCGAGGTGACTGAAGCGATCGAGGCGTACCGTTTCAATGATGCGGCAGGCGCGGTCTATCGCTTCGTCTGGAACGTGTTCTGCGACTGGTATGTCGAGCTGACCAAACCGCTGTTGATGGGCGAGGACGGGCCTGCGAAGACCGAGACCCGCGCCATGATCGCATGGGTGCGCGACGAGATCCTGAAGCTGCTGCACCCGTTCATGCCGTTCATCACCGAGGAACTCTGGGACGTCACAGCGAAGCGCGACGGTCTTCTGGTGCTGGCGCCATGGCCGCGAAAGGCGCGCGCGCTAACGCCTGAGCAGATCGCCACGCTTTCGCTGGCAGGGCCGACCGACGCGCTCATTCCGCCCGTGATCGGCACGTTCGAGGATGACACCGAGGAGGAGTTCAGCGACCCCGAAGCCGAGGCCGAGATCGGCTGGGTGGTTGATCTCGTCAGTGCGATCCGCTCGGTGCGCGCGGAGATGAACATCCCACCGTCCACGTTGACGCCGCTGGTGCTTGTAGACGTTTCCGATGAGACGAAGGCGCGGGGGCAGCGCTGGAACGATGTCGCCAAACGGCTGGCGCGGCTGGCCGACATCTCCTTTGCCGATGCCGCCCCGGAAGGTGCTGTGCAGCTATTGGTGCGCGGCGAGGTCGCGGCGCTGCCGCTGAAGGGCGTGATCGATCTTGCCGCCGAGCGCGCGCGGCTCGAGAAGGAAATCGCGAAAGCCGACGCCGACATCAAGCGCGTCGACGCCAAGCTTTCCAACGAGAAGTTCGTCGCCAACGCGCCGGAAGAGATCGTCGAGGAAGAAAAGGAAAAGCGCGAGGCGGCGCTGGAGCGGAAGGCAAAGATCCTCGAGGCGCTCGAGCGGCTGAAGAAGGCTTCTTGAGAAGAGGTAGGGTGGGCAAAGCGCAGCGTGCCCACCATTCACGTTCGGTGCAAGTCTTCGGTGCAAGTCAAGGTGGGCACGCTGCGCTTTGCCCACCCTACAGTCCGTTCCGAAACCTCGCTTAGACGAACGTGAAGTCGCTCGCGTGGAGCTGATCGAGCGTCGTGTTCCTGATCTCGACCGAATTGTTGTCGTCGAAGGTGATCACGACGCTCGTCCCGCTCTGCGCCATGTGCGATTGCACGGCGTTGAAATCGGCAAAGACAGTGCGGTTGAACTGAATCAGATCTTGCGCGCCGTCGGTGTTCTGGAAGTCGACAATGACGTCCTTGCCGAAGCCGGGGCTGAACGTGAAAAGGTCATTGCCTGCGCCACCCGACAAAGTATCGTTACCGCCGTCGCCATTGAGCCTGTCGTCGCCGCTGCCGCCGTACAGGAACTCGTTGCCGGTTCCGCCCATCAGCGTGTCGTTGCCGTCATCGCCGGACATTTGGGTCGCGGCCGGACCGCCTTTCATCGAGTCATTGCCGGCACCGCCATAGAGGGTGTCGTTCCCGCCGCCGCCTGAAATATAGTCATTACCATCGCCACCCCTGATGACGTTGGCGGCCCATCCGCCATAGAGCTGGTCGTTGCCGGCGCCGCCGTCGAGCAGGGCGCCGGTATCGCCATTGCCGGCCTTGATGATGTCGTTGCCATCGTCGCCATAGAGTTGATCGGTTGCGGTGGCAATGCCAGGACCGCCATTGATCGTGTCGTCGCCGGCGCCGCCATGGATCACGTCGGCACCGGCGCCGCCGTAGATCACATCCTTCCCGGGACCGCCGTCGATGATGTCGTTGTCGGTCGACGAGCCAAAGAACAGGTCCTGGTGGCCGCTCATGTCATAATGGATCGCCTTGTTCTGATAGAGATTCCAGGTTCCCGGCGAGCTCGGATTGACCGCATCGGCGACCGATAGATGCTGGCCATTGACCGTGATGTCCTTGATGTAGAGGTTGCGGTCGCCACTGGCGCCGGCGATGTCGTTGATGAAGGCGAGATCGAGACTGGAAATCGTCGCGGGGTTGGCGAATGTGAAGGTGAAGGTCTGGAAGCCCGATGCGTTGGTCGCATTGTGGAACTCGACGGTGTTGCCGACCTGCTGGCCATTGACCAGAAGCTGCATCTGCGCGCCGATGCCGTCGACCACGGAGCCATAGCCGGTCACGGTGACGGTGGTTTGCGTCAATTTCGGAATCGTGTCGGGACCGCCGGTGATGGTGTCGTCGCCCGCGCCGGCCTTGATCGTATCGTTGCCGACCCCGCCCGACAGCACGTCATTGCCGCCGCCGGTATCCATCAGATCGGCGGCCGGAGAGCCCGTCAGGGTCTGGCCGGGGGGCTGACGCTCGCCGCCGTACCATTCTGTGATCAGCCCCTGAGCCGGCTTCCCTTCCGGCGAGTAGCCGAGTGGTGAATATTTGTTGTCCGCATCCCAGTTCCAGATCGATGCGCCCCTGAACCAGCTTCCGCCTTCCGATCCCCACACCTGAAAGAAGGCGTTGAACGCGTCATATTGCTCCTGGACGTCCTGCGTTGAGCTCCCTGGGTTGCCCGGGCTGATATTGGTGCCGTCGACGCTGCGATAGCCTGTTTCGGTGAAGACCACCTGCTTGCCGTATTGAAGGGCGAGGGAGTGGAAGAAATCGACCGGCGATTTGTGATCCATCACCTTGGCCCAATAGTCATCGGTGGACATGGTATTCCACGCGTTGACCATTTCCTGGACGGTTGGATCGCGCTCGGTCGTCAGCGGCGGATAGGCGTTGACGCCGATGACATCGACCTTGTCCCAGAAGCTGACATTGATGGCTTCATCGGTGGCGGCGGCGTAGGTGATTTCGCCGTGATACACGGCGCGCACGGAATTGATGATGTCCACCCAGTCGTCGCGATATTCGGGACCGGAGAGCTTGCCGAGCTCATTGCCGATCACGAACATGCTGACGCCGGCTTGCTGGGCGAGTTCCGCCATGTGAACGATTTCGGTCTTGTAGGACGCGAAGAAGGCGGCGGGATCGTCCGGTGTCAGCACATGTGCAAGCGAGCCATCGAGAGCCGAGACCATGGGTTTCAGCGAAACCGAAAGGCCGAGCGCCTTCGCATCCGCGATGGCCTTAAGGATGTTGGCGTCGCTCTCGGTCTTGCCGGGATCGGCGAACACATCGTCCGAATGCCTCGTGTTCGTAAAGAGCCGAGGCGCAAGCTCGATCGAATTTGCATTGGTGTCCGCGATTGCCTGCATGGCATCGCGCGCCGCGCTGGTGACGAATGCACCATTGTAGTTGGATGGGAATCCGAATCCTTCGACAGTAAAAACGCCCGCCATCGGCCAGCTCCTTAGTTTCTATGTTTTCTATTTTGCTGTTTCGGTAGCCAGCATTTTGCGCAGGACTTGTTCACCTGCGTTGTGTTCCGTCATTTCAGCAGAGCACAATTCATAAGCAACTCACACGCGTGCAGCGAAGCAACGCGCGCTCAGTCTGCACGCGCAACGTGGGCGTGTCGTGACAGGATTGCGTCGATGTTGCGATTGTTGATGCGCGCCTCGTTACGATGGCGCTTCAACTTCAACTCAAACTGGAAATGGCTTGCTCAGGAATTTCGAGCCCTTCATGCCATAACGCCAAGGCAGATCGATTGCTTTTGTGATTCCGATTCGCACGCCTGCGACAATATCGACACTGCCGACGCGCGCGTGCAGCGAGAACGGTGCCTGATCGAGCGGCAGGGCGTTGTGCTCAATCGTTATGCCGAGTGCTTCGGTCAGCTTTCCCGGACCGGAACATAGTGCGTGCGCTTCCTTGAGATGACGTCGCCGCCGCATCGTCGCGATCCCATGCGTGGGCTCCAGCGCGCGGATCAGCACGGCGCTCGCCGAGCCTGCTTCTTCGCAGACGAAATTCACGCACCAGTGGATGCCGTAGGAGCGATAGACATAGGCAAAGCCCGGCGGGCCGAACATCACCTGGTTGCGCGGCGTCGGCCCACGATAGGAATGGGCGGCCGGATCGGTGTGGTGATAGGCCTCCACCTCCACGATGAGGCCGCCGACGCCATTGAAGAGCAAGGTCGCGCCGATCAGGTCGGGCGCGACCTCGTGCACGCTGCGGCCAAAGAATGAGCGTTTGAGCGCCTTGCCAAGGCGGATGGGTGCTTCGCCCGGCAGTCTGGGATTTTGAACCATTTTGGTGGGAATCAGAGGGAAACGCGGGGGACTGCTGCCCATATGTTGCACGTTCTGTTAGCATGCGCGAGCCGGGTTGCGGGTTCGGGCAATACGGATTAGCTAACAGTCTCGAAGATCCGCAGATTTCCCATGGTCACCCTGATCGACACCATTTCAGCCAGTCCGCTGCGCCCGCGCCACCCCGAAAAGGTGAACCGGCCCGACGCGCTGTCGCCGCCTAAGCCGGACTGGATCCGGGTGCGTGCGCCGAACACGCGCGGCTATGCCGATACCCGCAACATCGTGAAGGAGAACGGCCTCGTCACGGTCTGCGAGGAGGCCGGCTGCCCGAATATCGGCGAGTGCTGGGACAAGAAGCACGCCACCTTCATGATCATGGGGGACACCTGCACCCGGGCGTGTGCGTTCTGCAACGTCAAGACGGGCATGCCCGGCGCGCTTGACGCCGGCGAGCCGGAGCACGTGGCGGAGGCGACCTTCAAGCTCGGGCTCTCGCATGTCGTCATCACCTCGGTCGACCGCGACGATCTTGCCGACGGCGGCGCTGAGCATTTTGCCCAGACCGTCCGCGCCATCCGGGCGCGCTGCCCCAAGACCACGATCGAGCTCCTCACCCCCGACTTCCTGCGCAAGGAAGGCGCGCTTGAAGTCGTGGCGGCGGCAAAGCCCGACGTCTTCAACCACAATCTCGAAACCGTACCCTCGCGCTATCTGTCGGTGCGGCCCGGCGCGCGCTATTTCCACTCGATCCGGTTGCTGCAGCGGGTGAAGGAGATCGATCCGACGATTTTCACCAAGTCCGGCATCATGGTGGGCCTGGGTGAGGAGCGGCACGAGGTGCTGCAGGTGATGGACGACCTGCGCTCGGCGGATGTCGATTTCCTCACGATCGGCCAATATCTGCAACCGACGCGGAAGCATCACGCCGTGATGCGCTACGTCACGCCGGACGAGTTCGCGGGCTACGAGAAGGTTGCCTATACCAAGGGCTTCCTGATGGTGTCGGCGAGTCCGTTGACGCGTTCGTCCCATCATGCGGGCGACGATTTCGCCAAACTGCAAGCGGCGCGCGTGGCGCGGTCGCGCTAACGCCGGATCGCCGATGCGACGCATTCTTGTGATGGGATCCTCGGGGTCCGGCAAATCGACCTTTGCGCAACGTCTTTCAGACACTACGGGAATCCCGTTCGTGTCGCTCGACGCGATCTACTGGAAACCAGGCTGGGTCGCGTCCGAGAACGCGGAGTTCCACGAACGCGTGACTGAGGTGGCGCTTCGACCGCAGTGGGTCATGGACGGAAACTACATTTCAAATGGGGCCGGCGAGCTGCGCCGCCAGGTCTGCGATAGCGTCATCTGGTTTGATCTTCCGCGTCGGACCTGCATGCTTGGCATCGCGAGGCGGATAGCCGGAAGCTTTGGCCAGGTTCGACCGGAAATGGCCGAGGGGTGCCCGGAACGAATCGATCTCGAATTCTTTCGATACGTCTGGACGTATCGAAAGAAACAGCGACCGAAGCTTCTCAAGTTTTTCGAGGGTCTGCGACCCGACCAATCACTTGTCCGTTTCAGGGATCGGACACAGGCGAGCCAGTATTTGAAGGAGCTCGCGCCGATGCTCCATGCGACGAGTATCCACTGATGCCGAGGTTTTCCAGCACGCGGCGGGTCCGTCACTCCGCGTCGCAGATGTTCGATCTGGTCGCCGATGTCGAGCGCTATCCGGAATTCGTGCCGCTGTGCCATGCGCTGAAGATCCGGCAGCGCACTCCGAAAGAGGACGGCACGGAGGTCCTGGTCGCCGACATGACCGTGTCGTTCAAGCTGGTGCGCGAGAACTTCACCAGTCGCGTCACGCTGGATCGGCCGAACCTGAAGATCATGGTCGAATATCTGCGCGGCCCGTTCAGCAATCTCGAGAACCGCTGGACCTTCGAGCCGAAATCCGAGACCGAGTGCGATGTCGGCTTCTTCATCTCATACGAGTTCAGGAGCCGGATGCTGGCGATGCTGATGGGATCGATGTTCGATGCAGCATTCCAACGCTTCGCCGCCGCATTCGAAAAACGCGCCGATGTGATCTACGGCAAGCCGGCTACCGCATCGTAAGCTATCCCCGTCATTGCGAGGAGCGAAGCGACGAAGCAATCCATTCTGCCCGCGTGGGAGAGGTGAATTGCTTCGCGGAGCCTGTCATCGGGCGGCGCTGCGCGCCCACCCGGTGGCTCGCAATGACGGAGCGAAAGCTCTTAGGCTCGTGGCGGACGGCGGCGCTTGACGGCGCTGCGGCGCGGGGAGCGCGCGACGCGGAGACGCAGGCGGCTAGATGCTTCGCGGCGCGGCTTGGCCGCGGCCTGGGGGCCGCGCGCCACTTCCATCAGCATGCGCAGGGCTTCCACCACGGAGCGTTGCCGTACTGCGGTGCGCCCGATCGCGCCGAAGCGGTGTTCGCGATGCATGATCCGGCCATCGCGGGCGGCGACCGCGAAATGCACCAGACCGACTGGCTTGCCCGGGGTGGCGCCGCCGGGACCGGCGATGCCGGTGATGGCGACCGCAAGATCGACGCCGGCACGCTCCAGGGCACCGACCGCCATGGCGGTCGCGGTCTCCTTGCTGACCGCGCCGAAGGTCGAAAGCGTCAGCGCGTTGACGCCGAGCATGGCGCGCTTGGCCTCGTTGGAATAGGTGACGAAGCCGCGATCGATGACGTCGGAGGAGCCGGGGATATCGGTGAGCGCGCCCGCGACCAGCCCGCCGGTGCAGGACTCCGCCGTCGCGATGGTCAATTTCCGCATCCGGCACAGATCGAGCAGCGAGCGGGAGAGGGCGCGCGCGTCGCTGCCGCTCATGTTACTCGCTCCAGGGGAGCCGAATGGTGGCGCTCGCGGTGGCCGCGATGCCTTCCTCACGGCCGGTGAAGCCCAGTTTCTCGCTGGTGGTCGCCTTCACCGCGATGCGCGAGATGTTTACACCCGAGATCTCGGCGATCTTCGCCCGCATGGTGTCGCGCAGGGGGCCGATCTTCGGCCGTTCGCAGATCAGCGTCACCTCGAGATTGGCGATGCGGCCGCCGCGCGCGGTGACGCGATCGACGGCATATTTCAGGAATCGGTCGGAAGAGGCGCCCTTCCACTGCGGATCGCTCGGCGGAAAATGCGAGCCGATGTCGCCGTCCGCGAGCGCGCCGAGAATGGCGTCGACCAGCGCATGCAGGCCGACATCGCCGTCGGAATGGGCGAGAAAGCCCTTCGTGTGCGGCACGCGCACGCCGCAGATCATCACGTGATTACCTTCCCCGAACGCATGCACGTCGTAGCCGGTGCCGGTCCTGATGTCGCCGAGCAGGCTGGCGAGGCGGGCCTCCTCGCGGACGAAGTCTTCAGGTGTGGTGAGTTTCATGTTCGCAGGATCGCCTTCAAAGGTCGCCACCGTCAATCCCGCCCATTCGGCAATCGCGGCATCGTCGGTGAAATCGCTCAAGCCCTCGCGCGCGGCGCGGCGATGCGCATCCAGGATCACGTCGAACCGAAAGACCTGTGGCGTCTGCGCGATTCGCAGCCGCGCGCGATCGGGCGTCGCTTCGACATCGCCGTTCGTACCCGTCAGCTTGATGGTATCGGTGACCGGGACCGCGGGAACAGCGGCACCGGTACGGCCGGCCGCGTCGATCGCGCGCGAGATCAGCGCCTGCGTCACGAAGGGCCGCGCGGCGTCGTGGATCAGCACGATGTCGGGCTTCTCGCTCGCAAGTGCCTCCAGTCCCGCACGCACGGACGCCTGCCTTGTCGCGCCACCGTTTGTCGGCGGCCGATGGCGAAGGCCCACGACTGCTTCGTTGAAGAGGGCGGCATCATCGGGATTGACGACGGGCTGCACGGCGAAAACATCGGGATGTCGGCTGAACGGCTCCATCGCCCGGAAGATCACCGTCTGGCCGCCGATCATTCGGTATTGCTTCGGCCCGCCCGCGCCGGCGCGAAGCCCGCGGCCGGCTGCGACAAGGATGGCGGCGGTACGCTCAGGTCTGGGCATTGGACGAGACTGTATACGAGTTGGTTGAGGTGAGGGCGCCGGGCTTTCCGCCAGCGCACAGCCCTTACCATGCTGGATGCCCAATGACAGAGCTATTCCCATACCCTGTGGGAAAAGCAGTTCTTGTTGCGGTGCACTTGCGCAAATGATAGAAATGTCTAAACCGTAGGCATAACGCTTGACTGCACAAGAATTGTGCTCAAAATATAGGGCGGCGGCGCGATAAGGCTGCCGCCAGTAACACGAGAAGCTTGTGACCGGACTCGCAAGAACACGTCGTAACTCTTTGAAAATAGGTGACATTACCGTCGCCAACCTGGTGCTTCTCGCCCCCATGTCCGGCGTGACTGATGCCCCGTTTCGGCGTCTCGCGGCGAGTCTCGGCGCGGGGCTTGTCGTCTCGGAGATGACCGCAAGCGACGATCTTGCGCAGGGCAGACCGATCTCGCTTTTGCGCTGCGAAGCGGCCGGGATCGGGCCGCATGTGGTTCAACTCGCCGGGTGCGCGACCCGCTGGATGGCCGAGGGCGCGAGGATCGCGGAGGCCGCCGGCGCCGACATCATCGATATCAACATGGGCTGCCCGGCGCGCCACGTGACCGGCGGCCAGTCCGGCTCCGCTTTGATGCGCGACCTCGATCACGCGACAAGCCTGATCGAGGCGACGATCGCCGCGGTCAAGGTGCCGGTGACACTGAAGATGCGGCTCGGCTGGGATGACCGCACGCGCAATGCGCCGGAACTGGCACGGCGTGCGCAAGCCGCCGGCGTGCAGATGGTGACGGTGCACGGCCGCACGCGCTGCCAGTTCTACAAGGGCGAGGCGGATTGGGCCGCTGTGCGTGAAGTCAGGGACGCCGTCTCGATCCCGCTCGTCGTCAATGGCGACATCACCTCCTTCGAGAGGGTGGTGACCGCGCTCGATGAGTCCGGCGCGGACGCGGTCATGATCGGACGCGGCGCGCAGGGTCAGCCCTGGCTGCCCGGGCAGATCGCGCGCCGGCTCGAGACCGGCATTGCCGAGCAGGCGCCGCCGCTCGCCGAGCAACTCAGCCATATCCGTGAGCTCTATGATGCCGTCCTGAGCCATTACGGTGTCCGTGTCGGGCTCAAGCACGCGCGAAAACATCTCGGTTGGGCGCTGGAGATCGCCGCCCACTGCAGCCGCGCTCCGGCAGCGACGCTGAAGGGCTGGCGGCAAAGCATCCTGACCTCGGACGAACCCTCGAGTGTGCATCAATCGCTTCAGGATGCTTACGACGATTTTGCATGGAGTGCTGCTGCATGACATCAGCCGCAGAGACTCGCCGGCGCATGCCCTCCGACAGCGAGGCCATTCTCAACGCGCTGCCGAACCCGGTGCTGCTGGTGGCGCCGGATGGCCGTATCGCCGACGCCAACATCGCCGCCGAATCGTTTTTCGAAATCTCCACGCAGTTCCTGCAGCGGCAGTCGCTGAAGGAACTGGTGCCATTCGGCAGCCCGCTGCTCGCGCTGATCGACCAGGTGCGCACCTCGGGGTCGCCGGTCAACGAATACAAGGTCGACCTCGGCACGCCGCGGATCGGCGGCGACCGCCAGGTCGATTTGCATGTGGCGCCAGTCACGGAGCGGCCGGGGCATATCGTCGTGATGCTGCAGGAGCGCACCATCGCCGACAAGATGGACCGGCAGCTTACCCATCGCAGCGCCGCGCGCTCGGTGATCGCGCTGGCGGCGATGCTGGCACATGAGATCAAGAACCCGCTGTCGGGCATCCGCGGCGCGGCGCAACTCTTGGAGCAGCAGGCCTCCTCGGATGACCGCATGCTGACCCGGCTGATCTGCGACGAGGCCGACCGCATCGTCACCCTGGTCGACCGCATGGAAGTGTTCGGCGACGATCGGCCGGTCGCCCGCGGCCCGGTCAACATCCATTCAGTGCTCGACCACGTCAAACGGCTGGCGCAGTCCGGCTTCGCGCGTAACGTCCGCTTCATCGAGGATTACGACCCGTCGCTGCCGCCGGTTCTCGCCAACCAGGACCAGCTCATCCAGGTGTTCCTCAATCTGGTGAAGAACGCCGCCGAGGCGGTGGCCGATCTCGGCACCGATGCGGAAATCCAGCTCACCACCGCGTTCCGTCCGGGCGTCCGGCTGTCGGTGCCCGGCAAGAAATCGCGGGTGTCGCTGCCGCTGGAATTCTGCGTCAAGGACAACGGCTCCGGCGTACCGGAAGACCTGTTGCCCAATCTGTTCGATCCCTTCGTCACCACAAAACAGACCGGCAGTGGCCTCGGGCTTGCGCTCGTGGCCAAAATCGTCGGCGATCACGGCGGCATCATCGAATGCGAATCCCAGCCGCGGAAGACCACCTTCCGCGTGCTGATGCCGATGTACAACCCCGCCAAACAAATCGACCAAAGCAGCCGCGAGGACGTTCCGGGTACGCCATCGCATGCCTCACAGGACGCAAGATGAGGAAAGACAATGCCCGCAGGTAGCATTCTCGTTGCTGATGACGATACCGCCATCCGCACGGTTCTCAACCAGGCCCTGTCACGCGCCGGGTACGAGGTGCGGTTGACCGGCAACGCGGCGACGCTGTGGCGCTGGGTGAGCCAGGGCGAGGGCGATCTCGTCATCACCGACGTGGTGATGCCCGACGAGAACGCGTTCGACCTGTTGCCACGGATCAAGAAGATGCGGCCGAACCTGCCCGTCATCGTCATGAGCGCGCAAAACACCTTCATGACGGCGATCAGGGCCTCCGAGCGCGGCGCCTACGAATATCTGCCGAAGCCGTTCGACCTGAAGGAGCTGATCACCATCGTCGGCCGGGCGCTCGCGGAGCCGAAGGAGAGGGTGGCGAGCGCCGCCGACGACTCCGAGTTCGACTCGATTCCGTTGGTCGGCCGCTCGCCGGCGATGCAGGAAATCTACCGCGTGCTGGCGCGGCTGATGCAGACCGACCTTACCGTGATGATCTCGGGCGAATCCGGCACCGGCAAGGAACTGGTCGCCCGTGCGCTGCACGACTACGGCAAGCGGCGGAACGGCCCCTTCGTCGCCGTCAACATGGCCGCGATCCCGCGCGACCTGATCGAGTCGGAATTGTTCGGCCATGAACGCGGCGCGTTCACCGGCGCCAATACCCGCGCCTCGGGCCGGTTCGAGCAGGCGGAAGGCGGCACGCTGTTCCTCGACGAGATCGGCGACATGCCGATGGAGGCGCAGACCCGGTTGCTGCGCGTGCTGCAGCAGGGGGAATACACCACCGTCGGCGGACGTACCCCGATCAAGACCGACGTGCGCATCGTCGCCGCCAGCAACAAGGATTTGCGGATCCTGATCCAGCAGGGCCTGTTCCGCGAAGACCTGTTCTTCCGCTTGAACGTGGTGCCGCTGCGGCTGCCGCCCTTGCGCGAGCGGATCGAGGATCTGCCCGACCTGATCAGGCACTTCTTTGCGCTCGCTGAGAAGGACGGCCTGCCGCCAAAGAAGCTCGACGCCCAGGCGCTGGAGCGGCTGAAGCAGCACCGCTGGCCCGGCAACGTCCGCGAACTGGAAAACCTCGCACGCCGGCTGGCGGCACTTTATCCGCAGGATGTGATCACCGCGTCCGTCATCGACGGCGAACTGGCTCCGCCGGCCGTCAACTCCGGCGGCAACACCCAGCACGGGGTGGACAATCTCGGTGGCGCGGTCGAGGCCTATTTATCCTCGCACTTCTCCGGCTTCCCGAATGGCGTACCGCCCCCGGGCCTCTACCACCGCATCCTCAAGGAGATCGAGGTGCCGCTCCTGACGGCTGCGCTCGCGGCCACCCGCGGCAACCAGATCCGCGCCGCCGACTTGCTCGGCCTCAACCGCAACACGCTGCGCAAGAAGATCAGGGACCTCGATATTCAGGTCTACCGGAGCGGGGGCTAACCCCGATCCGTCATTCCGGGGCGCGCGTTGCGTCAACTCCGATGTGCGATTGCACGTCGGAGAATCTCGAGGTTTCGAATTCGGTAGCCCGCCGCCTCGAACGAGGGGACCTCCGAGAGGGCTGTGGAACCCTGTTCATTCCTGAGCAGGCGCCGCGGAAATGTCGCAATTCGGCAACATTGTGATATGATTGCATCAGTCCGCTCGATCAGCGGACGTTGAGGCCTTCAGTTCATCCTTGCCGGAATGACCAGCCCAGAGACCACGGCCCAGCCGTACGAAGCTTCACGTACCGAGAAAAGGGGGGTGCCGCTTGCGAAGTGGCTGGCGCCCTTTGCGGTGGCGATTGCGCTCTTGTCGGCGTTCCTTACGTTCGTGGTGCTGACGGGGCTGACCCCGATCGAGCCGACGCCCGAGGTGGTCCGTTCCTTCCTGCTAATCAACGCCACGACCATCCTGCTCTTGGTCGGCATCATTGTCCGCGAGGTCTGGCAGATGGTGCAGGCGAGGCGGCGCGGCCGAGCGGCGGCGCGGCTGCATGTGCAGATCGTCGGCCTATTCTCCGTGGTCGCTGTGCTGCCCGCGGTCCTGGTCTCGATCGTTGCCAATGTCACCATCGAGCGCGGCCTCGACCGGCTCTTCTCGGGCCCCACGAAAGAGGTGATCCAGAATTCGCTGACGATCGCCGGCGCCTACATGCAGGAGCATGCGCAGCTCATCCGCGGCGACGTCTTGGGGATGGCGAATGACCTCGCCCATGCAAGGCCACTGTATGACCAGGACCGCATGACGTTCATGCAGCTCCTGACGGCGGGCGCGGCGGCGCGCAATCTGCCGGTTGCGCTGCTATTGGACAAGGACGGCAACGTTCTCAACAGCGCGGACACCGGTAGTCGTCTGAACTACGCACTACCACCGCTCGAAATTCTCAAGAACGTCAACGAGACCGAGCCGGAAATCTCGGTTTTCCCCGAAAGCTATGTCGCCTCCGTGGTCCGCCTGCGGGCTTATGACGACACATTCCTGTACGTGGCGCGTCTGCTTGATCCGACCATCGTTGCCCAGCTCAAGCAGACTCAGACCAGCGCTGCCGAATATGCTCAGCTTGAGGCGCGTCGGCTCGGCATCCAGGTGGCGTTCGCGCTGATGTTCGCGGTCATCGCACTGACCATCCTGATGGCGTCGGTGCTGACCGGTCTCAACTTCGCCAACCGGCTGGTCGCGCCGATCCGCCGACTGATGGCCGCGGCGGGCGACGTCTCAACGGGCAATCTCAATGTGCAGGTCCCCGTGCGCAAATCGGAGGGCGACCTCGCTCAGCTCGGCGAGGTTTTCAACAAGATGACGCAGGAGTTGCGGACCCAGCGCGACGAACTCGTCAATGCCAGCGAACTGATCGACAGCCGCCGCCGCTTCATCGAGGCAGTGCTGTCATCGGCCAGCGCCGGCATCATCGGCGTCGATCCGTCCGGCAGCGTCGGCACCCTCAACCGCTCGGCGGAGAAGCTGATCGGCCATGCCGAGTCGGAGACCTTGGGCCATCCGCTCTCGGACGTGCTTCCCGAGCTCGACGAGATGATGAAGACGGCGCGGGAAGGCACCCAGCGCCTGGTCCAGGGCCAGATCACCATCACGCGCGACGGCCACGAGCGCAATTTGTCGGTCCGCATCTCCGCCGAAAAGACCAGCCACTCCTGGGACAATTACATCATCACGCTCGACGACATCACCGAGCTGGTCTCGGCGCAGCGCACCTCGGCCTGGGGCGACGTCGCGCGCCGTATCGCGCATGAGATCAAGAATCCGCTGACGCCGATCCAGCTTTCGGCCGAACGCATCCGCCGCAAATTCGGCAAGACCATCACCGAGGAGAAGGACAAGTCGATCTTCGAACAATGCACCGACACCATCGTGCGCCAGGTCGACGACATCAGGCGCATGGTCGACGAATTCTCGCGCTTTGCCCGCATGCCGAAGCCGGTGATGGAAGGCGAGGATGTCGCCGACACCGTGCGGCAGGCGGTGTTCCTGATGAAGGTCGCGCATCCCGAGCTCGAGATCGAGGCCGACATCAAGCAGGACCCGATGCGGGCGCAGTTCGACCGCCGGCTGATCTCGCAGGCGCTGACCAACATCATCAAGAACGCGACCGAAGCGATCGAGCAGGTGCCGCCGGAAGAGCTGGGCAAGGGGCGGATCGACGTCATCGCGCAGCGCGAGGGCGAGGAGATCATCATCGACGTGATCGACAACGGCATCGGCCTGCCGAAGGTCGCGCGCGCACGCCTGCTCGAGCCCTATGTCACGACGCGCCAGAAGGGCACCGGGCTCGGGCTTGCGATCGTCGGCCGCGTGCTCGAAGACCATGGCGGCCGCATCGAGCTCAAGGACGCCTCCGATTTCCGTCCCGGGCAGCGCGGTGCCTGGATGCGGCTTCGATTCGCCGTCTCCGGCCAGCCGCCGAAGGCGGGGGCGAACGAGCCGCCTCAGGCGGCCGGCCCCGAGTCGCAGCAGTCAAGCGCGCCGGACGAAGAAAAAAATCCTCCGGCATCCGCGACCAGCGACCCGGCATCCACGACCAATATCCAAGCGAAAATCCAAGCAGCGACAGGCGACTGACAGGCAGGTGTAACCCATGGCAAGTGACATTCTGATTGTCGACGATGAAGCAGACATTCGCGACCTCGTTGCGGGCATCCTCGAAGACGAAGGTTTTTCCTCGCGCACCGCGCGCGACAGCGATTCGGCGCTGGCGGAGATCGCCAACCGTCGCCCGCATCTGGTCTTCCTCGACATCTGGCTGCAGGGCTCGAAGCTCGACGGGCTGCAGCTTCTGGAGCAGATCAAGAAGGATAATGCCGACCTGCCGGTGGTGATGATCTCCGGCCACGGCAACATCGAGACCGCGGTCGCTGCGATCAAGCGCGGCGCCTATGACTTCATCGAAAAGCCGTTCAAGTCGGACCGGCTGATCCTGGTCGCCAACCGGGCGCTGGAGAATTCGCGCCTCAAGCGCGAAGTGAAGGAACTCAAGCAACAGGCTCCAACTGCAAGCGTTTTGACCGGCCGCTCCGCCTGCATGAACCAGCTACGCCAGACCATCGAGCGCGCCGCCAAGGCGAACAGCCGCATCCTGATTGTCGGTCCGGCAGGCTCCGGCAAGGAGCTGGTGGCGCGTACGCTGCACCAGGCATCGAGCCGCGCCGACGGACCGTTTGTCGTCATCAACGCGGCTGCGATCACGCCCGAGCGGATGGAGGTCGAGCTGTTCGGCGTCGAGGCGTCCAATGGCGAGCAGCCGCGCAAGCCGGGCGCCCTGGAAGAGGCCCATGGCGGTACGCTGTTCATCGACGAGATCGCCGATATGCCGCGCGAAACCCAGAACAAGATCTTGCGGGTGCTGGTCGACCAGACCTTTCAACGCTCCGGCGGCACCGCAAAGGTCCATGTCGACGTGCGCATCATTTCCTCCACCGCGCGCAACCTGGAGGAAGAGATCGCGGCCGGCCACTTCCGCGAGGATCTCTACCACCGCCTGTCGGTGGTCCCGATCCGCGTCCCGCCGCTGTCCGAGCGGCGCGAGGATATCCCTGAATTGATCGACTATTTCATGGACCAGATCTCGGCGGCGACCGGCCTGCCGAAGCGGCAGATCGGCCAGGACGCGATGGCGGTGCTGCAGTCCCATGTTTGGCCGGGCAACGTCCGCCAGCTCCGCAACAATGTCGAGCGGGTGATGATTCTGGCCGGCGGCGGCCCGGAGGCGATCATCACGGCGGACATGTTGCCGCAGGACGTCGGCTCCATGGTGCCGGCGATGCCGACCAGCAGCAATGGCGAGCACATCATGGGGTTACCGCTGCGCGAGGCGCGCGAGGTGTTCGAGCGCGACTATCTGATTGCCCAGATCAGCCGGTTTTCCGGCAATATCTCGCGCACGGCGGAGTTCGTCGGCATGGAGCGCTCCGCGCTCCATCGCAAGCTCAAGGCCTTGGGGGTCGGCTGAGCCAACCGGTCGCAGATCCATGCAATTGACTGGGAATGATCGCTTTTTTCCCCATGCTTTTGCGGCAATTGCCGATTCTTGTTCATGGGTGGCGCGTGAACCGGCTTGCCTAATAGGCGGGCCTGCCCTCTAATCCTACCGCCGAGCCTGTCAGAGGGGGAACTCAGGACAGGCCGGCGACCGGGGAAAGGCTCCATCAGAGGGCTCCAACCGGTTCCAACATTCCAATAAGAAGAACCACAAGACGGCGGGACAACAAAAATGGCGGCAGACCGCGCTCAAAATCTACAAGACACCTTCCTAAATCATGTTCGTAAGACCAAGACGCCACTGACGATCTTTCTGGTGAATGGCGTGAAACTGCAGGGCATTGTCACATGGTTTGACAATTTCTGCCTTTTACTCCGGCGCGACGGTCATTCGCAGCTTGTCTACAAGCACGCGATATCGACCATCATGCCGGGCGCACCGATCCAGTTGTTTGAAGGCGGTGAGGATACACAGGGTTGAGAGTGAACTGATTGGAGCCCCGTAATCGTGAAGGGGCCGCCGACCGGCCACGGTCGGCGGAGGGAATTGATAGCGGGCGGGTGATTGTCATCGGCCCGTATATGCGCACGCGCCGCGGCGACGCCGAGGCGCAAACGGAGGCCTCTGTCCGCGACTTCGAGGGGCGGATTGAGGAAGCGGCCGGGCTTGCCCGTGCCATCGATCTTGCGGTGATCGATAGCGTGATTGCCCCGGTCAGCCAGATCAGGCCGGCGACCTATCTCGGCAAAGGTAAGGTCGAGGAGATCGCCGGCCTCGTCGCCGGCCACAACATCGAACTCGTGGTGATGGATTGCGCGCTGTCGCCGATCCAGCAGCGCAACCTGGAGAAGGCCTGGAACACCAAGGTGCTCGACCGCACCGGCCTGATTCTGGAGATCTTCGGCCGCCGCGCCAAGACCAGGGAAGGCGCACTGCAGGTCGAACTCGCGCATCTCAATTACCAGCGCAGCCGGCTGGTGCGGTCATGGACCCATCTCGAGCGCCAGCGCGGCGGCTTCGGTTTCATGGGCGGCCCCGGCGAAACCCAGATCGAGGCCGACCGGCGGCTGATCGGCGAGCGCATCACCAAGCTCGAAAGCGAGCTGAAGAAAGTGCAGGCGACGCGGCGATTGCACCGCGCCGGCCGCCAGCGCGTGCCGTACCGCGTGGTGGCGCTGGTCGGCTATACCAATGCGGGCAAGTCGACGCTGTTCAACCGGTTGACCCGTGCCGACGTCCAGGCCGCCGACATGCTGTTCGCGACGCTCGATCCGACGTTGCGCGCGCTGCATCTGCCGCATGGCGGCAAGGCGATGCTGTCCGACACCGTCGGCTTCATCTCCAACCTGCCGACACAGCTCGTCGCGGCATTCCGCGCCACGCTGGAAGAGGTGCTGGAAGCCGACCTCATCCTCCATGTCCGCGACATCTCGCATGAGGATGCCGAGGCTCAGGAGCGCGATGTCGAGGCGGTGCTGCGTCAGCTCGGGATCGATCCCGATGCCGACGGCGGCCAGCGCATCATCGAAGTCTGGAACAAGATCGACCGCTTCGATCCTGAGGAGCGGGCGAATTTGCGCAACATTGCCGCCCGTCGTCCGCCGGAGCGGCCGGCCTTCCTGGTCTCGGCCTGGAGCGGGGAAGGCGTCGACGAACTGCTCGCCGCGATCGAGGATCGGCTGGCGGCAAGGCGCATGACGCTGGATCTGTCGATCGATGCCTCCGACGGCGCCGGCATTAGCTGGCTGCACCGCAATTCCGAGGTGCTCGACAAGAAGCTGCACGACGGCCGCTTTGATATGACCGTGCGCGTCGACGAGACCAAGCGCGATATTGTCGTGTCTCGCTTCGACGCCGTCCCGCATGTGATGTGAGCGGAAGCGCCGTAGCCCGGATGGAGCGCAGCGCAATCCGGGACCGATCGAGCCATAGGCAAGAACCCCGGATTTCGCTTACGCTCCATCCGGGCTACGAACGCCCTTCGCCTCGTTCCACAGCGCGTCCATCTCCTCCAGCGACGCTTCTCCAAGCGAGCGTCCACGCGCCTCTAGCGCGCGCTCGATATAGGCGAAGCGGCGCTCGAATTTGGCGTTGGTGCCGCGGAGTGCGGTTTCCGGATCGGCGCCGACGTGCCGCGCGAGATTGACCACCGCGAACAGCAGGTCGCCGGTTTCTTCCGCCAGTTCATCGGCATCGGCTCCGTCGAGCGCTGCCTCGATCTCGTCGGCCTCCTCGCGGATTTTCTTCAACACCGCGCGCGGATCATTCCAGTCGAAGCCGACGGTCGAGGCCTTGCGCTGCAATTCCATCGCGCGCGTCAGGGCAGGCTGGCCAGCCTTGATCCCGGACAGCAACGATTTGTGCCCGACCTCTTCCGGCGGCCGGCGAGCCGCACGCTCAGCCTTCTCCTCAGCCTTGATGCGATCCCAGACTTCCTTGACGTGGGAGGGAGCAAGATTGCCGTCCTTGTCGGCGAACACATGCGGGTGCCGCCGGATCATCTTCCTGGTGATCGCCTCCACGACATCGCCGAACGCAAAGGCGTTCTGCTCCTCTGCCATGCGGGCGTGGAACACCACCTGCAGCAGGAGATCGCCGAGTTCTTCCCTGAGATCGTCGAGGTCGCCGCGGGTGATGGCGTCCACCACCTCATAGGCTTCCTCGATCGTGTAGGGAGCAATCGTCGCAAAATTCTGCTCGAGATCCCACGGGCAGCCGGTCACGGGCGTGCGCAGGGCGGCCATGATCTCAAGAAGGCGTGAAATGTCGCGGGAAGGGGTCATGCGGGCACCAGAATTCTGCTTGTCCCGCTTTATGCCGTAAGCGATGGCCCGATCCCAGCGGAACGCGCTGAAATATGCCGATTTCCACCGGTTGGCCGCCGTCGCAGGTGGTGCTAAAGCGCGCGCCATGAGCGAAGATTTATCGTCCGAAACCGCGCTGGTGCTGTTCTCCGGCGGGCAGGATTCCACCACCTGCCTCGCCTGGTCGCTCAAGCATTTTGCGCGCGTCGAAATGCTCGGTTTCGCCTATGGCCAGCGCCACGCGATCGAGCTCGAATGCCGGGAGGGGCTGATTTCCGGCATCAAGGCGCTGCGGCCGGACTGGGCTTCAAAGCTTGGCGAGAGTCACACGCTGGAAATCCCGACGCTCGCCGAAATCTCCGACACTGCGCTGACGCGTGACGTCGCGATCACGATGGGCGCGGACGGCCTGCCCAATACGTTCGTGCCTGGCCGCAACCTGGTGTTCCTCACCTTCGCGGCCGCGCTGGCCTACCGCCGCGGCATCCGCCACATCATCGGCGGCATGTGCGAGACCGATTATTCCGGCTATCCCGATTGCCGCAACGAGACCATCAAGGCGCTGCAGTCGGCGCTCAGCCTCGGCATGGCCAGGAATTTCGAACTGCACACGCCGCTGATGTGGCTCAGCAAGGCCGAGACCTGGAAGCTCGCCCACGAACTCGGCGGCACTGGCCTGGTCGACCTGATCCGCGAGCACTCCCATACCTGCTATCTCGGCGAACGCGGCGCGCCGCACGATTGGGGCTACGGCTGCGGCGAATGCCCGGCGTGTACGCTGCGGGAGAGGGGATGGCGGGAATATGCGGAGCGTGATCCCGTCTCGCGCATGTAGAGCCGTCAGTGCGGGGGCAAGCGCCTGCCGTCGGGCTCAAGCTGCGCAGAGATGTCGCGGAGCTCTTTTAAACAACCGCGAATGGTGAGGCGCGCCTGCAACTGGATCAGCGTCTTGTCTTTCAGTGCTTGCTCGATGGCTTGGATCTTGGCGACGGCATCTTCGATCATCGACTCGGCTCCCTCTGCCTTTAAGGCATTGGTAACCGAATGGGGGTTAACGAGATGTTAAGTCGCGTTGGTTTGCGCAGGCGATCGCACGGGCCAATGAAAATGCCACGCTCTTTCGAGCGTGGCATTGATGTACCATAGGCGATCTTCTACGCGGCTTTTTCGGCTTCGAATGTTTGTGGTGGCGGCGAACTGTCCGAATGTGACTCTGTCGCGACGGCGCTCGCTGGATTCAAGTCTGTCGGCGCGCTTGCCGCCGGCTCGGATGAACTGGAGGAATAGGCTACCTCCGCTGAATCCTCCGGAGCGCTGAGCGCGGTCTGAACCTGAGAAATCGCGTCCGCGGACGCTTGCTCTGCCTGCGCATCGGGTGGCGTCGTTGCAGTGAGGGCGACGGTAGTCTGCTCCGTGGTCTCGACTTGAGATGTGATCGCGGGCTGCGTTTCGGCATGAACGGCCTGCGCTGCTTCCGCAACGACAACCTGATCCGCCGCAGTCGTTTCGGGCTCGGCAGATGCCGACGTCGCATTCAACTCTGGTGCAGCCTGCTCCGGCTGCGGTTGGGTGACGGTCTGCAGGCCGAGGTCGGCGGAGACATCGCTGATCAGCTTGTCGATGGCGAGCAGCGCCCGGAATTCGGGCACGCTTGCAAGATGTTGCCGACACTTCGCCTTGGCGGCTTCGAGCGCTTCAACGACTTCCGCAGCCATCGACTGCGCGGCCGCCAAGCCCTGCAAGGTATCAGCGACCTGTTGCGTCGAACTCTCCACCAGCAGGAAAGCCGAATACTGCGGAACGGCTTTCAGATGCTCGTTGTATTCGTTACGCACAGAGCGAAGCGAATTCACAATGTTACCAAAAGAGACAACCTCAGACATTATATCCCCCTAACTCCCACCGTTGGGATTTCGCGACGCTATTTCAAAATTTTTCTGTATTCAATTTGAAATTGAGATGAATTCGTGATGTTCTGAACGAGGCGGGCTGCAGAATTAATCGATTACCTTTTTCACCGCAGTTATCGGCCCTTTTGTCTTGTGATCGTCACACTGGACATTCGCTGTCCGGTTGTAACGGTATTTTTGTTGGCTGTGATCGATCGTGGCTGGGGAGATCGTTACACAAGATTCAATTGGCCGCGTCGTACTGAACGCGACGCCGGGAAAGGTATTGGTTCTCGCCGGGCTGGACGGAGCCATGCTTGGCCGTATGATAGACCAGCTCGAGGCCAAGCCGGATTCTCGTCGTGCGCTGTTTACGCGGCTGTCACGGGCGCAGACGACCGATGCCGCGGTTCAGCAATTGACGGAGCAGCTTGCCGACGCTGCGCAGCGGTTATGGCCTGTTTGGTTCACCGACATTAGTTTTGCCGGATGCCGATCTGACGTGCTGGGCCAACTGGCCGCATCTGCGATCGTGCGCCGCGCTGCGGCCGATATCAATGACTTGCAGATGACTTGGGCGGAGGCTGCAACTAAACTGGCGTGGGATCAAAGACGTCCGCGCGTTCGGAACGTGCCTGCGGAGGTCGAAGTGGCGCAGCTTGCGCTCGCGATCAGCCGCCATGGCCTTGCGTTGGTCATCGATGCCGAGCAGGCCTGCGCGGACTCCAACCCTGCCGCCATTGTTTATACGCTGGAATGGATCGCTCAACTTACCCAATGCGTAGTGGTCGCGCTGTTTCGCGCGTTGCCGCCGCACCAGCCGCCCTTCGACCGCATCCTCTATGACGCCCGCGTCCTGGTGGTGGAAGAGGAGCTCGATCAGACAGAGATACCGGCGCCTTCAACGGACACAGTCTGGCTCGCGCCCTGGATGGGTTCGCCACATCCGCTCAGTGAAACGGAACAGCGCCTCGAGAAGGCACTGCGCGGCGATCAGGAATTGGCGCGCTTGTTCGACTGCAACCAATTCATCGAAACCGTTCGCGGATCGCGGCCGAAAGTGGATTTCGTTTGGACGCAGGGCCGGATGGTCATCGAACTCGATGGCTATGGCAGCCACGGCAATCGCGCCGCCTTTATGTATGACCGGCATCGCGATTACGAGCTCATGCTGAGCGGATATACGGTCTTGCGTCTTGCCAACGACGAGGTTGCGCAGGACGTCGGAAAAGCCGTTGAGAAAATCCGGGACATCGTCCAGCTTTGCCGCGGTCGGATCAAATGAGCGAGGCAGCAGTGGCGAAAGCAAAGCAACCCAAGGCTGAAAAGAAAGCGAAGAAGGCTGAAGCCGCCACAGCGTCAGACGGGGCCGGTCGGAAACGCAAGGCCGCCGCAACTCCAAAGAAGAGTCCGGCCAAGCCGCAAAAGACCGCAGAGCAAATCCGCGCGGAGAAGCAGGCGCTTGCGATGTGGGGATTGTTGAGCGAGGGGGGAGCGGCGTATGGCGGTAAATTGAAGCCCAGGATCGATCCGCCCGAACGCAGCGCGCTCGAGCAGGCAGGTCTCGTTGAGGTCACGACAGTTAAGCGCGCCTACTTGCTTACCGTCACCGACAAAGGTTGGGATTGGGCCGAGCAACATCTCGGTGATCCCTTGCCGGACAATGTCACCGGCGCTTCCGTCCTTCATGGCTGGCTCGCGCGGTTGCACGCTTTCCTGCAGGCGCGCGGCCTGCGTCTGTCGGATTTCTTCGTCGAGCAGTCCGTACCGGTGACCGACGCACCGGTTGCACAAGCTCAGCCGGAACATGCCGAGCTGCGCGAGCGTATTCGGGCGGCGTATCAGGAGGTTGCAGGAGGTTTTGATCGTCGCCTGCTGCTCCGCGACCTGCGCCCGCGTCTTGCTGACCTCGACCGCCAACAGGTCGACTCTGCACTGATGCAGATGGTGCGCGACGGCGAGGCGTCATTGATGCAGCTCGACTATCGCCCTGACGTCACGGACGAGGACCGCGCCGCTTCGCTGCAGATTGGCAATGAACCCAGGCATATTATCTGGATAACAGCGTAATGACAGAATTAGATGTTTTGCGTGAAGTGGATTTCAACTGGGCACGTCGGTTGCGAAGCGTCTGGCGAGATCAAGCCTACAGCGTATCGGCGATTCATCAGGACGTTGTCGAAGACGTCATGGCCTATTTTCTCAGGAATACGCGCGAACCCGAGCCCGACAACGAGCCACTTGGGCGCGTCATTCTCGGTGGGGCAGGGCACGGTAAGACCCACCTTGTCGGAGAACTCAGACGCCGTGTCTGGGAGGAGGATGGCACGTTCATTCTGCTCGATTTCGTCGGCGTCACGGATTTTTGGGCGTCGGCGGCACTCGGATTTCTCAACTCGCTCCAGATCAGGGTCGACGGGCGCCAAATACAGTATGATCGTCTAATTCAAAAGCTCATCTCCCTTCTCAGCCTGCAATCGCAATTGACTGAAATCGCAGCCCGGTACAAGGGACGACCACGTGAATTGATGGCTGAGTTGGTCAAGACCTTCATCACGGCGCTGACACGTAGAGACCGTGCAAAAACGCAGCAGCATGGCGATATCGTCCGCGCGCTGGTGATGCTGATTTCGGATGACCTCGAGTGCGCCAGCATTGCGCATGGCTGGCTGCAGGGCATGGAATTGGATACGGCGAATCTGCGTGATCTCGGGTTCGTGGCGCTGCGCAAGCCACCGATCGAAATCGTGCGCGGGCTCTCGTGGTTGTTCAGCCTCGTTGGGCCTACGATGATCGCGGTCGACCAGATCGATCCGATCATCAGCGAGGCCAGCATTGAGAGACGCCAGTTGGGGGCGCTCGCCGGTGCCGAACAACTGGAGACGCAGTCGATCATCGAGAAGCTCGTCGAGGGCCTGATGGGTCTTCACGAGGTGAAGCAACGGGCTGTAACGATCATTTCGAGCCTCGATGTGTCATGGGAGGTGCTCAAATCGCGCTCGACGGTTGCCGTGGATGCGCGTTATCGTCAGCCTACCCGCTTAAATGCGCTATCGCAGCCGCAGATGGCGCAGATGCTTGTCGCGGCCCGTCTGACGCCTGCTTACGCAACCGTTGGATTTCCGGCGCCGTACGAAACATGGCCATTCGCCCCGGAAGCGTTTGGGACAGCGGTCGGATTTGCGCCGCGTCAACTGCTGAAGGCCTGCGACGATCACCGGCAGCGTTGCATCGCTGCAGGCGAGGTGCTGATCTGCAAGTCGTTTGGCAATCAGCCAGTACCAGCGCCACCGCCTCCACCGTCCGATCTGCAGGCCATGTTCGAGCGTGCGCGAAGTGCTGCGGTGGTCGATGGCTTATTTGAGCAAGCCAACGAGAGGCGTTTGGCAGACATTCTGGCCGTAACGCTGGACGTCTATGCCAGGCAGCTCAATCTGCCCGACGACATCGATGTCGCTTCGCAGCAGGACCCTGACCAGCAGCGGCCGTCACTTCATGGGCGGCTGACATTTACTTTCCGCAGCGAAGCCGATCGCGAGCAGCATTTTTGTTTTCGCGTCATTTCGCACGGCAATGCGATCGCCTTCCAAAGCCGACTTCGCGCGGCCATGACAGCTTCTGGCGTCGACCGCGCGCTTGGTTTCAGGCATCTGTTCATCCTGCGCGGAGATGCAGCCCCGGGTGGGGCAAAGACCAAGCAGCTTGTCGAAAAATTTGAACAGGCGGGCGGCAAGTTCGTCGCTCTCAGCGATGATGATCTGCGGACCTTTATGGCGCTCAACTCCATGACGGAGCGAAAGCCCGAGGGGTTTGATGCCTGGCTACGCGAGAGCAAGCCGTTGTTCGAGACGTCACTGTTTCAAGCGGCAGGCCTTGCGCCGCCCGCGTTTCTGCCGTCTGCGCCACCGCCAAGCGGACCGGGTCCGGCCGGCACCGCAGCCGATACAACACGGGACCGAGCGGCGGCCACTCCATCACCGGCGCCGTCAGCCAGGCCGATGCCCGGAGCGACTGCATCGACAAGCCCTCACAAGCCGGAGCCGCAAGAGACAAACGCCGGGCGGGATATTCCGCTCGGCCATCGTTACGACCGTGGCACCGCCGGCACGCCCGTGAAACTCGCAGCCGATCTCCTGCCGCGGCACGTTGCCATTCTCGCCGGCAGCGGCTCCGGCAAGACCGTCCTGCTGCGCCGGATTGTCGAGGAAGCCGCGCTGCTGGGTATCCCCGCAATTGTCCTCGACACCAACAACGACCTTGCGCGACTGGGCGATCAGTGGCCCGTGCCGCCGGAAGGCTGGACCGAGGAGGACGCAGGCAAGGCCGCCAGGTACGGCCGTAACGTCGATGTCACGATCTGGACGCCCGGCCGCAATGCCGGCCGTCCGATGTCGCTGGCGCTGCTGCCGGACTTCGCCGGTCTTGGTGACGACGAGGACGAGCGCGCGCAGGCGATCGAGATGGCGCGCGCGACGCTGGCGCCGTTTATCGGGGCGAGAAGCGCCAATGCCCAATTGAAAGAGGGGGTCTTGGCCGATGCCTTGCGGACGTTCGCGAGGGAAGGCGGCGGAAGCCTGGAGCGGTTGATCGACACCCTGTCGGAACTTCCCGAGGAGGTCAGCCAGATTGACGGCGCGCCAAAGCTCGCGGCGGGCATGGCGAACTTGCTGCGCGCGGCGATCGCGACCAATCCGCTACTGCAATCGCGCGGCGTGCCGCTCGATCCCGAAATCCTGTTCGGCACTGATCCGGACAGGACCCGGATATCCGTCATCAACTTCTCGGGGCTGGCGAGCGACGAGGCAAAGCAGTCGTTTGTCAATCAGTTGCAGATGTCACTGTTCACCTGGATCAAGCGTCATCCGAGCCCCACCGGGCGGCTATTGGTGCTCGACGAAGCGCAGAACTTTGCGCCCTCGATGAAGACGACGCCCTGCAAGGAAAGCACGCTGGCGCTTGCGGCCCAGGCCCGCAAGTACGGGTTGGGGATGATCTTTGCCACGCAGACGCCGACCGGCATCGACAACAAGATCGTCTCGAACTGCACGACCCACTTTTATGGTCGCATGAGCTCGCCGGCAACGATCGCAGCCACCCGCGGCCTCCTCGAAGCAAAAGGAGGCGAGGGCGGGGAGGACGTCGCGCGGTTGATCCGCGGAGAGTTCTATTTTTCGACCGAGGCGGTTCCGCGCCCGATGCGCATTCGCACGCCTATCTGTCTGACATGGCATCCGGCCAATCCGCTCACTGCGGCGGAAGTCGTGGAGAGAGCGCGGCGGGGAGAATGAGCTAAGTGCGGCCAGCCCGGCGCTAGCCGGCAAAATCCTCCGGCCGCAGTTCGATCGGCTTGCCGTGCGGGGTGCGGTCGGCGGCGTGGTCCCAGGCGTCGCGGTAACGGTGCAGGGTCTCGGTGGTGGCGACGCCTTTTGCGGCGACGAGATGCTCCAGCGTCGCGAGCCAGTGGCGGTAATAGGTCTCGCCGGTGTCGGGATCGCCGGCCGCCTGCGCGCGCTTGATCTGGTCGGCGAGGGCTGCGGCCCATTCGCTCCAGGTGAACAGGCTGCGCTCATGCAATGTCAGCGCCATCGCAAAGGCCTGCGCCTCCCAGGGTTCGCGGAACACCGGGCCTTCATCGTCGCGCGGGATGCTTGGCACGGCGGCGGTGGCGCGCGCGGCTGCGGCGCTATCCATCAGGCAGGCTCCAGATATGGCTCGAAGGCGTCGATTGAAATCTTGACGGTCGGATCGGAGTCCGGCCCCCACAATTCGGTCCCGTCGAACACCACGGTGTAGAGCCACTGCGGGTTCTCGCCGGCTTCCGTTGCGGCCGAGTCCGGGAACACATGACAGCCATGGTCGCGCTCGACCATGCCGACATGGCCGCGCACATAGCGCGGCAGCCGGGTGTGCGTGAGGGGATGGATGTTCTTCGCGCGCACCTTGTCGCCCGGCTTGAACTTTGCGGGCACCGGCGCCGTGCGGCCGAACTTGCCGCGCACCATCACGCGCTCGACGTCGTCGAGCTCGAACTTGCCATGCTTGAGCGGCTTCGGCGGTTGCACCACATGGCCTGTGTCGACTTCCTCTTTTGCGATGAAGCCCTTGCCGACCAACAGGTCCTCGAGACCGAGCAGCCACTTCCTGTAATAGGAACTGGCGAGATAGACGTGCGGCGGCAGGGTTTCGCGATAATAGCGCGAGGTGTCGATATTGAACGCGCCGGCTGCGCCCATCGCGCGCACCATCGCCATCACCCGCGCTTCCCACGCAGCATGGAACATCGGCTCGTTCGGTTCGGGCTCGACCTTGCCGAACCCGTCCATGCCGCCCGTGTCGTGCACGCCGTTCATGACGGCGCTCCCGGCCGCTTCGGAAATCCGGTGCCGATCATGGAGTCGCGCGTCACGAGGTCCGCAAGCTGCGCCTCGCTCCAGCCCTCCGTGCCTTCAGGCCGCATCGGCAGCACCAGGAAGCGCGTCTCGGCGGTCGAGTCCCAGACGCGGATTTCGATCTCCTTCGGCAAGGTCACGCCGAAATCGGCGAGCACGCCACGCGGGTCTTTCACCGCGCGCGAACGGTAGGGCGCGGCCTTGTACCAGACCGGCGGCAGGCCGAGCATTTCCCAGGGGTAGCAGGAGCACAGCGTGCACACGACCATGTTGTGGCGCGCCGCCGTGTTCTCGACCACGACGAGATGGTCGCCGACGCGGCTGACATGACCGAGCGTGCCGACGGCCTTACTGCCGTCCTCCAGCAGCGCCTTCTTGAACGCGGGATCCGTCCAGGCCTTGGCGACGACCCGCGCGCCGTTGTGGGGGCCGATCCGGGTCTCGTAGGCCTGGATGATGGCGTCCAGCGCGGCTGGCTCGACATAGCCCTTCTCGGTCAGGATCGTCTCGAGCGCGCGCACGCGCAGCTCGGTCTCCGACAGTTCCGAATGGTCGTGGTCGTGATGATGATCGTGATCGCTCATGCAATAAGCATAGGCGCAAAAAGCCTGATATGTCGAGGTGCAGACTCTGCTAGCATTTCGGCCATGACAGGGAGGCAATCGTGGCCGAATACGTAAAAATCGAGAAAGGGCTGGGTCCGGAGGGCCGTATCGCAGTCGTGCGCTTCGACCGCGGCGACGGCATCAATGCGCTGTCGCCGGAGGCGCTTCGCCAGCTCACCGATGCCGCGCGCAGCTTCGAGGATGACGGCGCGACGTCCGTCGTCGTGCTCACCGGCGGCGCAAAATCCTTCAGCGCCGGCTTCGACCTCAAGGACGCCGAAGGCCGTTCGCGCCGCACCATGGACATCGGCACGCTGCGCCGCCACCTGAAACTGGGGCCGCGGCTGACGCGGGCCTGGCAGGACATGGAACAGGTCACGATCGGCGCGATCGAGGGCTTCTGCATCGGTGGCGGCGTGGCGCTGGCGGTTGCGCTCGACTTCCGCGTGATGGCGCGCGATGCCCATATGCGCGTGCCCGAGATCGGGCTCGGCATGAACATGAGCTGGCAGAGCGTGCCGCGCATGCTGCACCTGATGGGGCCGGCACGGACCAAGCAGGCCGTGATCCTCGCCGACGACCGCATCTCAGCCGCGGAGACCTACGAATGGGGATTGGTGGAGCAGGTGGCCGAGCCCGGCAAGGCGTTTGACGCCGCCATGGCGCTTGCGACAAAGGTCGCCGCGCAGCCACCGATCTCGGTCGCCATGACAAAGCTCACGGTCAACCGCCTCGCGCACGCGCTCGACGATCTGGCCAGCCATATGGACGTCGATCAGTTCGCGCTGGCGAGCCTGACCGAGGACCACAAGGAAGGCGTCGCGGCATTCCTGGAACGTCGGAAGCCGCGGTTCAGCGGACGATAGCGCTTCGGGCTACTTTCGTGACCCCGTCGTAGCATGCGCGTCAGTGGCCATTTCGAGGCAGGTCTGGAGCTCGACATAGCTCGGCGTACTGTCGATGCTGGACTCGCCGATGCATGCCGCCTTGTCTTTCGCTGTGAACTTGCTCCATTGCCCGGCCACTTGCGTTCGGGCCTGCTCTTCGGCCTTCATGCAGGACTCCAGGGTCTCTCCGATCCCTACCGTCTCCGCAGTCTCCGCCTTGCAGATCCGGGCGATGTCAAATTTCGGCACAGCGTCCGCCGCGCGCACGCCGTGTGATGCTGCAATTGAAACGGCCGCGCCGAGCGCGGCAAAAATGATGAATTTGCGCATGTTCGACCTCCGGTCGTATCGATCATCATTAGAGAAGCTCGTTCGACGTTGACGAAGATCAAGCGGCCGGCCGCGCACGTGATCGTGATTGTTCGCATCGCCAGAGCGTTTTCGAGCGAAGTGGATGCCGGTTCGCGTGAAGAAAACGCGTCAAAACAATAATCTAGAGCTTCGGTTCTGATTCAATCAGAACCGAAGCTCTAATTCGACGCCGAGCTGAGCGTGGATCGGAAGCGCAGCAGCGACAGCATCAGGAACAGCGACGCGATGCCGGCGACGGCGAGGAATTGCGGCCACACCACATCGAGGCCGGCGCCGCGATAGAGGATCGCCTGGGCGAAGGAGACGAAGTGCGTCGAGGGCGATGCCTGCATCACGGTCGCGAGCCAGGGCGGCATGCTCTCCAGCGGCGTGGCGCCGCCGGACAGGACGTTCATGGGAACGGCGACCAGCATGTAGAGCAGGCCGAGCTGCGGCATCGACCGCGCAACCGTGCCGAGAAACAGCCCTATCGCGGTCGCGAAGAAGAGATAGAGGATCGCTCCAAACATGAAGAGCGGGATCGAGCCGGCGATCGGTATCTTCAGCAGCAAGCGGACCACCAGATAAAGCGATAGCCCGACCGCGACCGCAATGACGAACCCGTTGGCCCAGATCTTCGACATCGCGATCTCGAACGGGCTCAGCGGCATCACCAGGAGATGATCCATCGTGCCGTGCTCGCGCTCACGCACCAGCGCGGCGCCGGCGAGGATGATCGCGAGCATGGTGACGCTCGAGATGATGCCCATGACACTGGAGAACCAGGCCGTCGTCACGTTGGGATTGAACGCGATCCTGACCGCCAGGTTGACCGGCGAGTCCGGCACGCGTTCCACCTGCGACACGAACTGGGCGATCTCGGTATTGATGATCTGTTGTGCGTAGCCCGACCCCAGGCCGGCCTGGATCATTGCGGTGGCATCGACATTGATCTGTAGTCCGGGCTGGCGCCCCGCCAAAACGTCGCGCTGGAAGTTCGGGGGAATATCGATGACAAAGGTGTATTTTCCGGTATTCATCAGGTGCTCGATATCGGCCTGCGCAATCGCCACCGGCTCCTTGAAATAGGGCATCAGGAACGCATGCGTGATCCGGCGGGATAATTCCGAGTGATCTTCATCGACCACCCCGATCGAGGCATGGAACACCTCCTGCGAATTGCTTTGCGCTTGGCTGATCACGGCAAGCGAGAACGAATAGACCACGAACCCGAGCAGCACCCAGTCGCTGAAGAAGCTTCGCAGCTCCTTGGTACCGAGCCAGAAGATGTTGGAGAGGGAGCGCATCGTTTCATCGCTCCTGCTTGGGGAGCAGCAGCATGCTGACCGACGTCAGCACAGGGACGAAGACGAGGAGCATGAGGATGCTCGAGCCGAGATCGGCAAGGCCCAGCCCCTTGGTGAAGGCGCCGACGCTGATCGGGCGGTAATAGCTCATCGGGAAGCACAGGCCGATAAGCTGCGCCGAGCCTGACAGCGAAGAGACAGGCGTCATCATGCCCGAAAACTGCTGGGCCGGCAGGATGGTGAGGATCGCGGTGCCGAACAGCGCGGCGATCTGGGTCGTGCAGAAAGTCGAGATCAGCATGCCGTAGCCGGTCGTCGTGAAGACGTAGATGATCGTGCCGGCAAGCAGGGCCACGAAGCTGCCCTTCAGCGGTACGTTGAAAATGAAGACCGCCATCGCGAACATGATGATGAAATTGATCAGCGCGACGGCGACATAAGGAAGCTGCTTGCCGACGAGGAATTCCAGCCGCGTCACCGGGGTGACGTAGAGGTTGGTGATTGAGCCAAGCTCCTTCTCGCGAACGACTGCGAGCGCCATCAGGATGGCCGGAAACAGTGCGAGCATCATTGCTAGTGTCGACGGCACCATGGCGTAGATGCTGTCAAAATCCTGATTGTACTTGAACCGGACTTCGATATTGGCGGGCAGAGGCGTTGCCGCCTGCGTCGTGTTCAGCACGGGATCGCTCAGATAGAGCTGGTGCATGCCCTGCAGGTAACCCCGAATGGTCGAGGCGCGGAACGGCATGGCGCCGTCGATCCATGCGGACACGTAGGCCGGCCGCCCGCGCTTGATGTCGAGGCCGAAGTTCGGCGGAATCTCGATGCTGACACTGATGTCCCCGTTCTTCAGCCGGCGATCGAGATCGGCATAGTCGGTCAGCGGAGGCTTTTCGAGGAAATAGGGCGATCCTCTCAGCTCCGACAGATAGGCGCGGCTTTCGGGCGTCTGGTCGCGATCGAGGACGGCAAAGCTGAGATTGTTGACGTCGGCCGAAATGCCGAAGCCGAACACGATCATCAGGAGCGCGGTGCCGAACAGGGCGAACATCAGCCGGATACGATCGCGCATCAGCTCAAGGCCCTCGCGGATCGTATAGGCGAACAGCCGCCGAAAGCTGAAAAAGGAACGTCGGTTCTCGCGGCCGACCGTCTTGTCCGGCGCGGCGGTTATCGCTTGCGGCTGGTCGAGAGTCACGGTCGAGGCCGCGCCCGGCTTTTCCTGCTCGAGGAAGCTGATGAACGCATCCTCCAGGCTCTTGGCGTTTCTCGCCTTGACCAATCCGGCCGGCGTTTCGGTGGCAAGCACGCGCCCTTCGTGCATCAGCGACAGCCGATCGCAGC
The DNA here is from genome assembly GCF_055413685.1 of Bradyrhizobium sp. LeoA1Lang. Lineage (NCBI taxonomy): Bacteria > Pseudomonadati > Pseudomonadota > Alphaproteobacteria > Hyphomicrobiales > Nitrobacteraceae > Bradyrhizobium > Bradyrhizobium sp. LeoA1Lang. The sequence goes on from NZ_JBVAPG010000037.1 coordinate 41,642, forward strand.
GCGCCGCCTCGTTCATGAAATGCGTCGAGACGAAAATCGTCATCCCTTGATTGCGCGACAGGTCGATCAGAAGCTGCCAGAACTGGTCGCGCGCCAGCGGGTCGACGCCGGAGGTGGGCTCGTCCAGGATCAGAAGGTCGGGTTTGTGGACGACGGCAACCGCAAGCGACAGCCGCTGCCTGATCCCGAGCGGCAGCGAAGAGGCGAGATCATCGAGATAGTCGGCGAGATCGCATTTCTCGATCAGCTCCGCGATGCGCGCCTCGGCGAACGCCGGAGGAAGGTGAAACAGGCGCGCGTGCAGGACGAGGTTCTGGCGAACCGTGAGTTCCCCGTAGAGCGAAAAGGATTGCGACATGTAACCGACACGGCGGCGCGCTTCGAGATCGCCGGCGCGCAGCACCTCGCCGAAGATCAGCGCCTCGCCCTCGGACGGCGACAGCAGTCCGGTGAGCATCTTCATCGTCGTCGTCTTGCCCGATCCGTTCGAGCCAACGAAGCCGAAGATCTCGCCGCGGCGGATCGTGAAATTCACGCGGTCGACGGCGGTGAAGTCGCCGAACCGGCAGGTCAGGTCCTTGGCAACAATGACGGGCTCGGCGTGACCGTTGAGCGGCGGACCGATCGGCTTTTCGTTGCCGGCACGCTGTCGCTGCGGGAGCAGGGCGACGAAGGCGTCTTCGATCGATTCGGTGCCGGTTTGTTGTTTGAGATCGGCGGGCGAGCCGGTCGCGAGAATCTTGCCCTCGTTCATGGCCATCAGCCAATCGAACCGCTCGGCCTCTTCCATATAGGCGGTGGCGACCAGCACGCTCATTTTCGTCGTGCGACCCCTGATACGGTCGATGAGATCCCAGAACTGGCGGCGCGACAGCGGATCGACGCCGGTCGTGGGCTCGTCGAGGATCAGGAGATCTGGGTCATGGATCAGCGAGCAGCAGAGCCCGAGCTTTTGCCGCATTCCACCCGACAACTTGCTGGCCGGCCGGTCGGCGAACGGCGCAAGCCCTGTGCTTTCCAGCAGTTCATTGATGCGCCACTCGCGCTCCTTGCGCGATTGCTCGAACAGCCGGGCGAAGAACTCGACATTCTCCTTAACGCTGAGGTCGGGATAGAGATTCTTGCCGAGCCCTTGCGGCATGTAGGCGATACGCGGACAGATCAGGGCGCGCTCGGCGGCCTTGGAGATGTCGGTGCCGAGCACGGCAACCGCGCCCTCCTGGATCTTCCGCGCGCCTGCGAGGATTGCGAGCAGGGAGGATTTGCCGACGCCGTCCGGCCCGATCAGGCCGACCAGGCGTCCGGCGGGAATGTCGGCCGATATGCTGTCGAGCGCCGTCACCGAACCGTAGCGATGGGACAGGGCGCGAACGATTGCGACCGGATCGTCGCCGCCGTTCATGGAGCACCCTGCAGCGTCGCCGGCCATGCAATCGCAGGATCCCAGCGGACATAGGCGACACCGGGAAGGCCACTTCTGACAGCGTCCGCACGCGCAAGCAGGCGTTCCGGGTCGATGCGGACCCGGATACGGAACATCAGCTTGTCGCGCTCAGTCTTGGTCTCCACCGTCTTCGGCGTGAACTGCGCCTGGCTCGCGACGAACGAGACCTTCGCCGGGATCGGATGATCGGGGTAGGCGTCGAGAACGATGCGTGCGTCAGCGCCGACCTTCACCTTGCCGGCTTCCGTCGTCGGCAAATAGAGGTCCATGTAGACGTAGGTCAGATCCAGCATCGTGAAGACCTTGCCGCCGGCCGCAAGGACTTCGCCGATATTGGTAAGGCGGTACTGGATCCGGCCCGCCTTCGGCGCCACCAGCGTGTTGTCAGCGATCTGCACTCTGTAGAGGCCGGCATCGTGCTGAGCGGCTTCGAGCGCATGCTGCGTTTCGAGCACCCTGGCTTGCGCCGCGGCAAGCGCGCCATTGGCGGCGTCGAGCTGCTGCTTGCGCTGGTCCATCAATTCCTTGGTCGCCCAGCCGTTCTTGTGGAGGTATTCCGTCCGCTGGTTTTCCTGCTCGGCCAGCGTCTTCTGCGCCTGCTGCTGGGTAAGCACGGCCTGAGCCTCTTCAATGGCGCGCTGCGCCTGCCGGCCCTGTGCCACCGATTTCGAAAGCGACTGCTCGAGATCGCGCGTATCCATCCGCGCCACGACCTGTCCGGGCGCAACCATGTCGCCGATATCGGCCAACAGCTCGTACACGCGCCCGGCATACTTCGTGCTGATGTCGATTTCATCAGCTTCGATGCGGCCATTGCCGACGCTGATGCCGACGGGCAGCGGCGGATGCGCCTGCTTCCAGATGTAATAGCCGCCGCCACCCGCGCCGAGCGCAACGAGGAGGAGCGCCGCCGTGATCCGCAAACCGCGCCGTTTGCCGTTTCGATGGACCGGCACGGGCAGATGCGAGGCGGGCGCAGGCGAGGGCGAATGAGGCACATCGCCGGATTGCGCGCCTCCTTTGATCTCTTCGATTTGATCTTGCATCGGTCAGTGCGTTGGTCAGTGCCTTGGGTTGCAGAGCTTGTCCGCAATCTTGCACCGCCGCATCCGCGGGCTGTTGACGTAACGCAAATTCTGTCGCCGACCGTCTCGCGAGCCAGGTTCCCGAGCGACCGGCGCATCGATGCGCGCGGCAAAGTTGATTTCGCTCAACCCGCGTCACCGCGGATGCCTCATGCTCTGCCTAGCTGCGCACGGCGCGCTCTTGATCACCGAGGACAGTCTATGGCCGACAAGAAGAACATGGTTGCCACCGAACCCGGAACAGGCACCCAAGAGAGCCTCCAGAGCAAAGACCAGCAGGCAAAGGAGGAGGGCAGGATCCTCGATTCGCTGGAAGACGACGAAGTTCGAGAAGCGCTGGATCTCCTCCATGCACGCGACGATGGAATGTCTGCCTCCGAAGGTTGAGGTGGAGACGGCTGCGGGTGACGTCGGTTAGAGCCGGTACAACGCGACGCACTTGATCCACGTCAACGGCTGTTGTCTTGTCGCGCGTTACGTGTTCTCATCACTTCGCTGGAGAGTTTTTTCGTGCCGCTGAGAACGATAGCCGTCTTCTTCGATCCGTCGCCTGCCGGCGAGGCGCGCGCCGACTATGCCGTCGAGCTCGCATTCCGTCATCGCGCGCATCTGGTCGGAATCTTCGTGGTACCGTTCGGCTGGGATGGCAATCCGTCCGAATCCTTCGTGCGAGGGCAGGCCGCGGTTCGCGAACTCATTCAACGCCATACGACGAGCGAACTGGCGGCGACGAAGGCCGCGAGCCAAAGCTTCGCGACCGTCTCCACCCGCGAGGACATCAGTTGTGAGTTTCGTTGCATCCCTCCCGGTGAAGCCAATGAGGCGTCTGCGCTGAACGCGCTTCATTCCGATCTCGTGATCGTCGGCAGTCCGCGGTCAGGCGGCCTGCCGCAAGAGTGGTCGGCGGAATCCCTGCTGCTTGCCACCGGTGTGCCCATTCTCCTGTTGCCCGAGGATTGGAGTGGGACCGCGGCCGAGCACATCGTGGTCGCCTGGAACGCCAGCCGTGAGGCGCGCCGTGCCATCAAGGATGCTCTTCCGCTGCTTGCAGCCGCGCAGTCGGTGACTGTCCTCCTGGTGGATTCGCACAAGAATGCCCGGCATGGCGAAGAGCCCGGTGCCGATGTGGGGCTGTATCTGTCTCGCCATGGCGTAAAGGTGACCGTCGAGCGGATATCGTCGAATGGCGCTTCAGTCGCCGACGCCATCCTTGGTTTTGCCGGGCGCCATAGCGGCGATCTGATCGTGGTCGGTGCTTACAGCCACACGCGAGCAAGCCAAATGATCTTCGGCGGCGTGACCCGAGCCTTGCTGCGGGACGCGACCGTTCCATTGTTGATCGCGCATTGAGAGACCCGGGGGCGCTACCGCTGAAAATCGCTCATGCGGCTCTTCAGCCAGGCGAGAAAGCTGCGAGCCTTTTTCGGCAGGGCACGGTTCTTCGGCCAGACCGCATAGTGCGCCAACGGGCGTTCGAGCGGTTGTTCGAAAAGCGTCACGAGCGAGCCGTCGCGCAATTCGTTGCGCAGGAGGTGAAGCTGCCCCATCGCCACGCCGACCCCTTCGGTCGCGGCCTGATAGGTCAGCACGGAGCTTGGAAACGAAATCCCTGAGTCATTCAACAGATCGAGACGATCGCAGGCCATCAGCCAGTCCGCCCAATCTGTCCGCCGATAATGCGAATGCAGCATCGGCACCCGCTTCAGATCGTCGATCGAATGCAGGTTTGCCTTGCGCCGCAGGGTGGGGCTGCAAACCGGTTGGAGAAGGTCGCGGAACAGCAGCTCGCTTTCAACGCCCGGCCATTTGCCGCCGCCGAACTGGATTGCGAGATCGACCTTCTCCTTCTCGAAATCGACCGGCGCCACTGCATTGCTGATGCTGAGCCTGATGCTGGGATAGGCGGCATAGAATGAAGGCAAACGCTCGATCAGCCATTTTGCCGCAAAAGTCGTGTAGACCCGCAGTCGCAACGGCTCCGATTTGCCGCTTGCGACCAGCCGCTGCGTGACTGTTTCGATAACACGAAATGCAGGCGAAATCTGACGCTGCAGCTCCTCGCCCTCCGGCGTCAGGCGGATGCCGAGCTTGTCGCGCTCAAACAGCCGAAAGCCGAAAAAATTCTCCAGCGTCTGGATCTGGCGGCTCACGGCAGGTTGCGACACGCGCAAATCTTCGGCCGCCCGCGTGAAGCTTTGCAGGCGGGCCGTCACTTCAAACACGTGCAACGGATTGAGCGGCGGGAGCATTGGACGACCATAACAAAATGTCATGACCATATAATCTATGTTCAGTTGCCGGGCAATGCTTTGGCTGGAAAACAGGCGTCGGTATCGTTCTTCATGGCCCGTTGCAGATGGATTTCAATCTCTCAGAAGAGCAGCAGATGTTTGCGGACTCGGTGCGCCGTTTCGCCGAGGACAACCTTGCTGACGGCGCGATCGCCCGGGCGCATGACCCGCGGTTTCCGTTCGATGTGGCGCGCCTGCTGGCCGATCAGGGGCTGCTCGGCATCGCCTTTGATTCCGCGGACGGCGGTCAGGGTGGAACGCTCTTGGATTCCGTGATCGCGATCGAGCAGATTGCCTCGGTCTGTCCCCGTAGCGCCGATGTGGTGCAGGCCGGCAATTTCGGGCCGATCCGCACCTTCGTGGAATATGCCAGCGCCGAGCAGAAAGCCCGCTATCTGCCCGACCTGCTCGGAGGCCGGGCCGTCATCAGCCTCGGCATGAGCGAGCCGGATGCAGGTTCCGCCGCGACCGAGATGAAGACTGCCGCAAAGGCCGACGGCGATCACTATGTGATCGACGGGAGCAAGGTGTTCGGAACCCACAGCCCGGATGCCAACCTGTTCCTGGTCTACCTGCGCTTCGGGCCTGGCGTCGGAGGCATCGGCTCCGTGCTGGTGGAGCGTGGGACTCCGGGTTTCACAGTCGGCAAGGCGTCCTCGTTCATGAGCGGAGAAGAGTGGAGCCCGCTGTATTTCGAGAACTGCCGGATTCACAAGAGCAACGTTCTGCTCGGCCCCGGCGGCTTCAAGAAACAGATATCGGGCTTCAACGTTGAACGGCTGGGCAATTCGTCGCGCTCGCTCGCGCTGGGCCGCTATGCCTTCAATCTGGCGCGCGAGCACGCCCTGGTGCGCCGCCAGTTTGGGCGGCTGCTGTGCGAATTCCAGGGGTTGCAGTGGAAGTTCGCGGACATGGCGACCAAGCTCGATTCCGCGCAATTGCTGCTTTACCGCGCTGCCAGCATCAAGGAAGGTTTGCCCTCGGCGTACCACACCGCGATGGCGAAGCTGGCCTGCAATCAGGCCGGTTTCGATGCCGCGAACGAAGCGGTGCAGATCATGGGCGGTCTCGGCTACAGCACCGAGGGGCTGGCGGAGTACTGCATGCGGCGCACGCGCGGCTGGATGATCGCCGGCGGCTCGATCGAGATTCTCAAGAACCGGATTGCCGAGGACGTTTTCGAGCGGCGTTTCGATCAGCGCGTTCGGGCGGCCGAGTAGGGCGATGGCGGACACCGGCTTCGTTCAACCGCTGCTGGCGCCCAGAAGCATCGCGCTGGTCGGCGCCTCCGACGACAGCACCAAGACGTCGTCGCGGCCGCTGCGCTATCTGAGGCAGGCGGGATACGAAGGCACGATCTATCCTATCAATCCTCGTCGCGCGCAAATCGCGGGCGAGCGAGCATGGCCGTCATTGTCGGCGCTGCCCGCCGTCCCGGACCATGCCTTCATCCTGACGCCGACCGAGCAGGCCCTGGAGGCGGTCGAGGAATGCGCGCGCCTGGGTGTGCCCGTGGCGACGATCCTGGCGACAGGATTCTCCGAGGACCGCAACGCGGGACCTGCGCGGGTCGCGCGCCTCAAATCGCTGTGCAGGGACTCGCGGCTGCGCATCCTGGGGCCATCGAGCCTTGGCGCCATCAACCTGCACCACCGCACGATCCTTACCGCCAACGCCGCGTTTGCGGAGCCGGATCTTCCGGTTGGCGGCACCTTCGTCGCCTCCCACAGCGGCAGCATGCTTGGCGGATTGATATCGCGCGGCAAGACGCGCGGCGTAGGCTTTGCGGGCCTGGTGTCGGTTGGCAACGAAATCGACCTCAGTCTGGGCGAGATATGCGCGGCGACACTCGATGACCCGGATATCACGAGCTACATGCTGTTCCTCGAAAGCCTGCGGCACGCCGACGATCTCAGGGCGTTCGCGCTCGGCGCGGCGGCGCGCGGCAAGCCGATCGCGGCCTACAAGCTCGGGCGTTCGCCGGTGGCGGCGGAATTGGCGCTGTCGCATACCGGCGCGCTCGCCGGCGAGGATGACGTCGCCGATGCTTTCCTGGCCGATTGCGGCATCGCCCGGGTCGTGAATTTTGAAACCCTGCTCGAGGTGCTGCCGTTGCTCGATCGCATTCCGCTCGGCGCGACCACGGGTCGAAGCCCTCGGGTCGGCATCCTCACCACGACCGGTGGCGGCGCGGCAATGGTGGTGGATAGTCTGGCGGGCAGGGGAATTGAGGTCGTCACACCTTCGAAAGAGACCTTCGCCTCCATTGGCGCTGCCGGAGTGGCCGTGCAGCATGAGCGGATCGTCGATCTGACGCTTGCCGGAACGCGCTACGACGTCATGAAGGCCTCGCTTGAGGCGATGCTGGCGGCGCCTGAATTCGACATGGTTGTCGCGGTGACGGGATCTTCGGCACGGTTTCAGCCCGAGCTCGCGGTAAGGCCCGTGATCGACAGTGCCGCATCCGGAAAGCCGCTTGCTGCATTCCTGGTGCCCGATGCGCCGGACGCGCTGCGTCTGCTTGCGGAAGCCGATGTGCCGAACTTCCGGACTCCGGAAGCCTGCGCCGACGCGATCGCGGCGGCCTACAAGAGGCGCACACCGCGCGCGGCGCCCCCGGCGGCTCAGCTCTCGTCCGACACGCGACAGCTCGACGAGCTCGAAGCCTATGCGCTGCTGGCAGGCCTTGGAATCGACCATGCGCCGAGTGTGTCGCTTCCGGCCGACGGATCGAAGCTGGATCTGCCGTTCCCCTATCCCGTCGCGGTCAAGGCGCTCTCCGCTGCGATCGCACACAAGACGAATGTCGGCGGCGTCGTTCTCAACGTGACGAACGCGGAAGAACTCAAGGCCGCGATCCTGCGCATCGCCGCCTCTGTCGCCGCGAATTGCCCCGGGATTGCGCTGCGGCATGTTCTCGTCCAGCCCATGACCTCCGGTCTCGGCGAGGTCTTGCTTGGGTATCGGCGTGACCCGGACGCTGGGCCGATCGTGCTGCTCGCAGCCGGCGGCATTTACACGGAGATCTATCGCGATCGAAGCATTCGCCTTGCTCCGGTCGACCTCGCAGGCGCGCGCGAGATGATCGAGGAGCTGAGCATCTCCCGCATCTTCCAGGGCTTTCGCAACCGGCCCGTCGGTGATCTGGAGGCGCTGGCCCGCGCTATTGTCGCATTCTCAAAACTTGCCGAATATAGCGAGCGTGGCGTGATCGACGCAGAAATCAATCCTTTCATCGTCCGTCCGAAAGGAGAGGGCGTCCTGGCGATCGACGCGCTGGTGCAGCTCGCACAATAGGGAGATCGTGATGATTGAGCAATTGAAGGAGCGTGTAAACGCCGACGCCGGCCTGGTTCGCCGCGGCCGTTTCCTCTCGACCAACTTCCTGCTCGAGGTCGGCTCGACGCAGTGGCTGATAAACATCGTGGAAGGACAGGTTTCGTCGGTGACGCAAGGACCTTTCGTGATGCCCTCATGGTCGTTCGCACTGCGCGCCCCGCAGGAGGAGTGGGCGAGGTTCTGGCAGGCCGACCCGCAGCCCGGTTCGCATGATCTGATGGCGCTGATCAAGCGCCGCGTCCTGAAGGCCGAGGGGAACCTCCAGGTCTTCATGGCGAACCTTCGTTACTTCAAGGAAAGCCTCGCGAAGCTGCGGGCGGGAGTTGCAGCATGAGCGCGAGCTTTGAGCCGATCGTCGGCCGCTACATGAATCTTCAACTGCTGGGCCGGCCGCACCGCCTTTACGTCGAGGAGGCCGGGCAGGGCGCGCCGCTATTGTGCCTGCACACGGCCGGTTCGGACGGCCGGCAATATCGGGCGCTGATGAATCACAAGGACATCATCGCCCGTCATCGGGTGATCGCGTTCGATATGCCCTGGCACGGGAAGTCGTCACCGCCCGCTGGCTGGCACGATGAGGAATATCAGCTCACCTCGCAGCAATACACCACCATGATCCTCGAGATCATGCAGGCGCTCGAGCTGGACAAGCCCATCGTGATGGGATGCTCGATCGGCGGACGCATCGTGCTGCATCTTGTGCTGGAGCACCCCGAACGCTTCCGCGCGATTATCGGCCTGCAGGCCGGCGCTCATGTCGATCCCTACTATGATCTCAACTTCCTGCATCGGCCCGACGTGCACGGCGGCGAAGTTTGCGCGGCGATCGTCTCCGGCCTGGTCGGACCGAAGGCGCCGGTCAAGGAACGCTGGGAAACGCTGTGGCACTACATGCAGGGCGGGCCGGGCGTCTTCAAGGGCGATCTGCATTTCTACAAGATCGACGGCGACATCCGCGAGCGCGTCGCGCAGATCGACACGTCGCGTTGTCCGTTGTTCCTGCTTTCCGGCGAGTACGACTATTCGTGCACGCCCGAGGAAACAATGGCTGTCGCCGCAAGTGTGAAGGGTGCCCAAGCCACCATCATGAAAGGCCTCGGCCATTTTCCGATGAGTGAGGACCCTCAGGCTTTCATTGGTTACCTGCTGCCCGTGCTGGAGGAGATCAGCCGGACAGCCGGCAAGGGGTAATTTGTCAGTTTCAATTAAAGGGGAGGACAAGAGCAAAATGAATCTTCGTTCCATCGTGCTGGCCGTGTCGGCCGCTCTGGCGGCCACGCCGGCTGCGGCCGAGATTTCGGGCGGCGTCGTGAAAATCGGCGTGCTCACGGACATGTCGGGTCCATACGCCGACAATGTCGGCGCAGGTGCAGTGCTTGCGGCGAAAATGGCGGTTGAGGATTTCGGCGGCAAGGTTGCCGGCGTCGCGATCGAGGTCGTGTCTGCCGATCACCAGAACAAGGCGGACATCGGGCTTGGCATCGCACGGCGCTGGTACGACACCGAGGGTGTCGACACCATCACCGAGGTCGTGTCCTCGGCGGTCGCCCTCGCTGTTCAGCAGCTGTCGCGCGACAAGAACAAGGTCCTGCTGGCTACCGGCCCCGGAACGCCCGACCTCACGGGCAAGGCCTGCTCACCGGTCGGCGTCCATTGGGCGTACGACAACTATGCACTTGCCAATGTCGCGACCGCACCGCTGGTGCATAGGGGTCTGAAGAGCTGGTACTTCCTGACCGCGGACTACAGTTTCGGACACGCTTTGGAAGCGGAGGCGGCCAAGGTGGTCACCGCGAATGGGGGCCAGGTGCTCGGGTCGGCCCGAGCGCCGCTCAACACGTCCGACTTCTCCTCATACCTGCTGCAGGCGCAGGCATCGAAGGCTCAGGTGGTCGGCCTCGCCAATGCGGGGGCAGATATGATGAACTCGCTCAAGCAGGCCAACGAGTTCGGTCTGACTGATGGCGGCCAGAATATCGCGGCCTTGCTCGTGAACCTTCCCGACATTCACGCTCTCGGTCTCAACAGCGCCAAAGGCCTGATGTTTGCCGACAGCTTCTATTGGGATCTCAACGACAAGACCCGCGCATGGAGCAAGCGCTTCATGGAGCGTTTCAACGGCAAGGCGCCCGGCAGCCTTCAGGCGGCCGTCTACGGCGCCGTGACGCATTATCTCAAGGCGGTGGAAGCGACCAAAAGCGATGAAGGAACGGTCGTCGCACAGCAGATGCGCAAGACGCCGATCAATGATTTTTACACGGTGAACGCCAGCATCCGCGAGGACGGCCGTGTGTTGCGCGACATGTACCTGCTGCAGGTGAAGCAGCCTTCGGAATCGAAATATCCGTGGGACTACTACAAGGTGCTCGCCACCGTTTCGGGTGACAAGGCGTTTCGTTCCTTGAAGGACGGCAACTGCCCGCTGCTCACCGAGAAATGAGATCGAGCGTTCGCATGGCAATGGACTATCCTGAACTGAGGCTGTTCATCGGCGGCCGATGGATCGGCCTTGACGGCCGAAGGGGCGAGCCGGTCTACAATCCGGCGACCGGAAATGTCCTGGCCGAGCTTCCGCATGCGACCGAGGCTGATCTTGACGAAGCCCTGGCTTCCGCGGCCGCGGGTTTCGACCGGTGGCGGCGCACGTCTCCGGTCGAGCGGGCGCGGGTGCTGCAGCAGACATCCGCCCTGATGCTCGCGCGGCGGGACCAGATCGCGACGCTGATCACGTTGGAACTGGGCAAACCGATCGCCGAAGCAAAGGCCGAGGTCGAGCAGGCCGCGGGACTCTTCAACTGGAATGCAGAGGAGGGGCGACGCGCCTACGGGCGGGTCATTCCGCCACGAACGCAAGGGGCCATGCAGTTCGCTCTGCGCGAGCCGCTAGGTCCCATTGCCGCGTTCGCTTCCTGGAATGCGCCGGCAATCACGCCGTCGCGAAAGATCAGCGGCGCGCTCGCCGCCGGTTGCTCCGTCATCATCAAGGCGTCGGAAGAAACGCCGGCGACCGCACTTGCCATTGCCGCATTGCTGCAGGAGAGCGGTCTGCCGGACGGGGTGCTGAACGTCGTGTTCGGCAATCCCGCGGAGATATCGGCGAAGCTGATCGGCTCGCCGATCATTCGCGGCATAACCTTCACGGGCTCGACCTCGGTCGGCAAGCAGCTCGCATCGCTGGCGGTGCAGGGCATGAAGCGAATGACTCTGGAACTCGGCGGTCACGCGCCCGTGATGATCTTCGAAGACGTCGATCCGGAGGCGGTGGCACTTTCTGCGGTGACGGCGAAATACCGCAATGCGGGGCAGGTGTGTACTTCTCCGACACGGTTCTACGTGCATCGCTCGATCCACGATCGCTTTGTCGCGCGTTTCGCCGAGCTCGCAAGAGCCATCAAGGTCGGAAACGGCCTCGATCCGGCGACGAGGATGGGCCCGCTGGCCAATGCCCGCCGGTTGGAGGCGATGGACCGTTTCCTGGATGATGCCCGCTCGCGACAGATCGCGGTTCCGGTCGGCGGCGAGCGGATCGGAGGTGAGGGCTGCTTCTACAGCCCGACCTTGATCGCGAATGTCGATGAGGACTGCCTGGTTTCGAACGTGGAGCCGTTCGGCCCGATCGCCGCAACAACCGCGTTCGACTCGGCCGAAGATGCCATCCGTCTCTGCAACCGGCTCCCGTTCGGCCTTGCGTCCTACGTGATGACCAACGACATGCGCAATGCCGGCGCCATGATCGACGGCATCGAAGCCGGCAACGTCATCGTGAACCACTGGCAGGCATCGCTGCCGGAGACGCCGTTCGGAGGCTACAAGGACAGCGGCGTCGGTTCAGAAGGCGGGGTCGAAGGACTGCAGGCCTTTCAGAACATCAAATATGTGAGTGAGCATAGGCCGTCATAACGGCGCGGTTCAGGTCGAGCGCAACAGGTCCGCGACAGCCCGGCGGGCGATCGCGTTTTCCTCCGGCAGGCCGATCGAAATGCGCACCCAGGTGTCGAGCGGCGGATAGCTGCGACCGATGTCGATGCCTTGTGCTGCGAGCGCGGACGCAACGGCTTGTTGCGGCCGGCCGGAGTCGAAGAACACGAAATTGCCCTGCGATTCCGTGAAGCGAACCTTTCGTTGCCGGAACAGCTCGTGCCAGGCATCGCGCTCGGCCGCGACCTTGGCGCGAACCGACGGCACATAGTCTGTATCTTTCAGACTGGCGTCTGCCGCGACGAGGCTGAGCCGATTGAGCCCGAAAAAGGCGCCGATGCCGAGCAGCTTCACCGATTTGGCCAGTTCGGCGGGCGCCAGCGTGTAGCCGATGGCAAGGCTGGCAAGCCCGTAGATTTTCGCGAATGTCCTGAAGACGGCGACCTGATCGCCGTCGCGGACGAGGCTGGCCACGGTTCGCTTCTCGAAATCCGGCGTGAATTCGAGATAGGCCTCATCGACGATCACGAGCGTGCGCTTGGAGAGATCGTGCACGAAGTCGATGAACTGCGCCGCCTCGCTCACCGTGCCGCTCGGATTGTGCGGATTGACGAGATAGACCGCGCGCGTCCGTCCATTGACCTTGCCGGCGATGGCCGGGAGGTCGTTCTCAAGCCGGTCGTTGAGGGGAACGCCGACCACAATGCCGCCGGCGGGCGAGACGGCATCGACCAGTGCAGTATAGCCGGGCTCGGAATAGATGAACTCGCCGCCCACACCGCCGCGGGCCGACAGATACAGGCCGAGCACGTCGAGGATCTCGCCGAGTACGATCTGCTCGGCAGCAACATTCTCGCGCGCGGCAATTGTCTGCGTCAGCTCGGTGAGTTCGTCGCTGGTATAGCGGCTGAGACCGGTGAGGTGGGCCTTGATCGCCTCCAACGCCCGGGGCGAGGGACCGAACGGATTTTCATTCAAGGAGAGGCGAATTCGATCTTGTTTCGATGCATCGGCCATGGCTGGATACAAAAGACTGCTGGTTGCGGCCGCACTGATCAGCAGCCAATCGCGTCGAGAAAGCTCCGTCAGGGTGCTGCTCCTTGCGGTCGGTAGCGGTCGCAAGAGTTGCGCCGGTCACGACCAACTATAAGCGACCAACGGGACGATCGAGAACAGGCCAGACTGCACCGTCGCGCGATTGTTACGCGCGGTGAAGAGAAGCAGGCGGCTTACGTTGTCTACAGTCTTGATCTCGGATACAATTCTGGCCGATTGCACGCCTGCTCTCCACGCGACACTCTCATTGTCGTGACCGACAACGAAAGGATTCTCGGATCGAACGAAAATCGACACACATCGGCGAATACAAACGCTGAGTTTATTTTTCTCCGGCGCAAACTGCTGCGAACATTTCGACCTTGAGCACACGCTAAAGGAGGCAAGAATGAAGACAGTGATTGCGTTATTGTCGACGATTTTCCTGCTGGCCGTACCTGCGACGGCGCATTCCAAATCCGTTTTTGTTGCGAAAGTTCCTAGTGTTTGGCGCACGCCCAACGGCGCAGCGTTCCTGGAATTCCGTTCCAACCCTGATCTAAATCGCGCGTGGGTGTCAGCGACCCTATGCGATAAATACGTCACTGGAGATTGGGCAGCGTCCCAGTGCAAACCATACAACAGTTACAAAATTAGAGTTGCTGGCCTCGTCTACGATCGTTCATTAGGTGCAATCCGCCTTGGCAAACATGTGTGCGCATGGGTGGAAGATGGACTTGTGCGGCCGATCTTTCGGCAGACGGGCCAGTGCAAACTCAACATAGGCTCGGTTCGTCAAGACTACAGTGATGGGTTTGAAACGTACTGGCGACCGATGGATGTGATCACCATCCAGCTAAATGATGGACCCGGCAGATAGATCGAGCGATGCGCCTTGATCAAAAGGCGCATTCTCAGCGACGCCGTGCGAGCCAATCAAACCTCAGACCAGAGCTCCGCCGAGTTGCCTCATGGGCTCGGTCGCTCCGACTGGCATCGCCCACATGGTCGCTTAAAGGCCAAGAAGCCCGTCAGCCGCTTCGGTCTGACCGACAACCTGTTGAGGTTCCACAATATTTATTTCTTGCGACAACGGCATCGCGAACTGAAGCATCTTTTACGTAGCCTATCGCCTCGGGGGTCGTCGTCTCCATCCGGAAGGTGAAAGACGAATTCACAGTAGAACGGGTTACTTGCGTCCGCGTAGTGCACGGGAGGATCAGGCGTTAGCTTTCTGTAGGTGGCGCGAATCTCGACCTTCGGGTCTTCAAGACCTTCTCTGTATAATATGCTTGCTGGTCTAAATCTCTTCCCTTCGGTGATGGCGTGCGCGGTTTTTAACTCTTCATTTTTCCGGCAAGTGAATGTGACATCTACTCCCCGCAACGGTCTTCCAGTGCAATCAAACGCAAAAACCAAGATGAAAGTAGGTTCGGACCGCTTAGGCCGCGGCATAGGCTCGGCTCAGCACGTCAATGTGTAGTCGTTGCATTGAAGCGATCCCGGGCATGTTTGGCGGCGTGGCGGAGGTCCATCGCAAACCAGCACAACGTTTTGTTGCGCGAACGAATGTGTAATGTGTCCGATGCCGAACGGTCGTCCTCCCGACTGTGCTGGACCGATCACCTGAACATGCAAGCCGCCGTCCGAAGGGACCCCTTTCGCCTGTGCGCTTGAGGGCGGATAGCGTAATGTCTGCGGATGGCCCTCAATCTGCTGATAGCCTTCCGTCTCAAGCGTCGTAATGAAATCGAAGGTAGTTCCGGGCGGGGAAACGATTGTCGATGCAAATCCTCCAGCTTGCGCTACGAGAACCACAGGACCTTGTCCAGAAGGGGACACAGTTAACTTCGCTTTAGCCACGCCAAGCAGGGGTAAAACAACCAACGTTACGACAAACATCTCTATCTCCGGATTGACTATTTGTTTCGAGCCCGTGGCCGTTTGGCTTTCGGGCGCACCTTAGGCACGTGCCACTTTTCGAGAAGTTCTAGAGCCTTGCCGAACTCCTCCTGAGGCAAAGCTTCAGCGTCCGATCCGCTGAGGCTACGGTGCCATTTCCGAAGTGCGTCGCAAAGCGATCCGCTCGCACTCCATCGTCGCTTATCTCTCGTCACCCCCATAGCGAAGAGGCGAAAGTCCCCACTCACATCCCACGATTCAATTTCGTCGCACCACATAGACCCGTCTCTTCCGATGGGCGGAAGAGCGACCGCGCAAAGCTGCCCAGCAAGAGGCTTGTTACCATCCATATCGGCTAACGTTTGATCGTCGCTGAAGAACACGACCTGTCCAGTGTCTTCAGGAGCGCCACGCACGCCAAATACCACTTCCACGGATTTTCCGTTCGGCAATCCGCCCGGCATTGCTGCCAAGATCTCGGGTTCTGGCAGCAGGATCTCAGAGGAACTGTCTGCATCTGGCCGCACATGAAGACGAACACTTGCCCGACCGCTCGTGAGTAGCTCGACTTGGTGGCGCGCTACCTCGGATGCTTCGCGGACCGTTCCGCCCAAAAGTATCCGTCCGTAGAAAGCGAGGGCACCGTGAATTGAGTAGTCGCTTGCAACGGGTGCGGTCGTCCCGATGGCGAAAGGGATGGGGCCGTCTGGCCTGATCCCGACAAGTTCTCGCGCCACCGCGTCTGAGTCACATGCATTTAAGTAGATTAGCCGAGGTTTACGGCGCGGTAATAGAAAGGCAGCAATCTGCTCAGGACTAGCAAGCACTGTGCCGCCACGGCCGGTCAAGGCCTGCAGCGCGTGTCCCTCGCCATGTGCGGTAATATGCAGGATATCGAATTCGCGCCGGGTCAGTTCACCTGGCAGTTCTTCTGCTCTTATTGAAGCGATAGACGTAAACTGTGCTGGCGAAGCCGAGAACAAGTGCTCAAGCTTCGCAATCTCGTCGTCTACCGAAAGCGTTGTTGCGCCTTCGCCCCGAGTGGCGACATACAAAACCCTCATTTTCGACCGCTTGCCTCTGCGCGGGTCGCCTCCTTAATCTGCTCGTCCCAAATCTCGCAGAGGACATCGGTGGTGGGTACAACAATAATTCTGACGAGCAGTGCGGCAACAACGGCCGCAGCGGCAGCTCCCATACCAAAAGCTGCGACTAGGCCACCCGCGATTATCGCGACTGCTCCGACGTTGCGCGAAACCAACGCGGCTTTAATGCGGTTTCGCAGTTCCTTATCTTCGTCATCTGGCGAGCAGATGAATCGGTGCAGCGCGTCTGCCTGCCGGAGGAAAATTCTCTTCCCTACTTCAAACACGGAGGGCCCCTTTGGGAGGGTCGCCGGATCGAATTCCGTTCTAAATCTGTCGCCTGGCGTTCCGAAGGCCTCTTGTGGATCGGAGGCCCGGGCTGCCAACAGCGCGAAAAGCTCCTGGTTAGTTGGTACCTTTGTCAGTTCGGCAACGGAGCTCGCCTCCTTGGCCCAGGACTCTGCATATCTTTCAAGGAGGCGATCCGCAGTCACCTTGTCTTGGTCCGTCATGATGTGCTCCCTCTCCCGCGATCGGAGTTTTGGTCAAAATAAGGCATCTAGCCATACAACTACAAATTTAGGAGGAACGCCAGAAAATCGTTTAGCGATCTCGGTCCGTTGGCTTCGCTGTGCATGCGGCAAGCCCCTGATTGCATCGAAGATGCGTGCAGTCTTTAAGGACAATCCAGTTCGAAAACCCTATAGCCAGGAAGTATCCAGGTGACGCAGCCCGGTTACGGCAATCAAGAGACAGGATAGCCGCATCGCCCATGGCTTAAACAGACTCACATTGACCCACAGACTTCGAGGCCCATAGCTCTATATCGAATTCGCATGATGCGGCAGAATCGTCCCGATGCACGCCGCACGGTGCCGTCGCGAACTTGGTTGGAATTTGTCCGTCGCGAGTCTCCGGTGAACGGATGATATCTGCTCAGGCGGCAAGATCAACCGGCTGAGCAATGGGCTTGCTGGCGAGGGTCTGCCAGCCGTCG
>NZ_JBVAPG010000380.1:0-1684 GCF_055413685.1 Bradyrhizobium sp. LeoA1Lang
AAGCCTTCGTGGTAACGCTTGTCATGGCGTGGTCTCCAGCCCGGCGCGTCAACGCCGGGTGATTCGAGGTTGATCACCCCGGAGACTACGCCACTTTCAATTCCAACCGCTTTTCGGACGGCACCCATGTTCAATCGCCTGGTCCAGAGAATTCAGAAGGTTCTGAACGTCTGCAATATCCTGCGCACGCCCGAGGAATACTACAGGATAGGTCATTGCATCCTGCGCCAGATATCGACGCTTATCGATCAACATCTGGCGCAACTTCTGCAAGTTCTCAAGCGGATCGCCGACCGTGGCCTCGCCAAAATCATCGGTGGGTCGCGCATAGCCGGAGGTATCCGCCAACGTGTCGTACAGTTCGGCAGCCGGAGGCTTCTGGAACATCGGTTGACCTTTCTTTGGGGCTGGATGCCGTTATACGGCGTCGGAAAGTGAAGGGTTCAGGGCGTCGAAGTTCGGCGTGTCGAACCGCATGTTGGGAATGTCGGCGCTCAGCAACGGGCGGAGTGCCGGATCGCTGAAGAAGATATCGTTCTTGGGGTCCAGCCGGCCTTCGGTAATCCCTTCGGCAAACTTCTGGGTGAAATGGACGAGCGGCCGGATTTTCGCCTCCCATGCGGTCAGAGCGTCCGATAGTGAGCCGTTCAAGAGATCAGTCGCCCCCAGCGAATAGGCTGTCATCATCGCTGAGTTTGCCCCCTGGCCAAGCGCCGGCGTCATCCCGTGGGCAGCGTCGCCAATCAGGACGCACTTGCCGTAATGCCAGGTGGGCGGAAAGATCGAATGGTACTCATCGTAATGCCCCTCCGAGCCGACCCGGTCGATGAACCTTCCCAACGTCGGAAACGTAGCCTTCCAAAGGCCCGGATCGATCGGCATGCTCAGTGCTTCTGGATCCGAGAGCAAGGCCACAAGGATCATGTACATAGTCTGCGACGAGCATGGGAGAAGTCCGATGCGTCGTCCGCTCGGATCGTTGTATTCGGTCGCAACATGGTCATTCCCATCGGGAAAGTCGCCGGGATGAATCGGAATCAGCAGGCGAATAGCGCCCTTGCGATGTTTGCCCAAAGGAAGCTTTCCCGCGACCGATCTCCTTACGATCGATTGGATGCCATCGGCCCCGACGACAAGGTCGGCCTCAATCCGGCGTCCTCCTTCCAGATGCAGAAGGCCTTCTTGCCCGGCGCTGAGAACCCTTGAGCCAGTCTCTATCGTCACGCCAGCCCTGACAGCCGCCTCGGCCAGCGGATCGACAAGAGCCTGCCGCTGGAACATCACAATCCGGCCGCCGGTTGCTGCAAAGGGCTCGTACTCCTTCGTCTTCTGACCGGAACTCAGTCGAATGATCCAGTGGTTGAGCTGGTGCCCGCGCGTCCGTATGGCCTCGTGGAGGCCTAACGCTTCGAGAACACGCAACCCATTTTCGAATATCGGAAGTCCGTTACCGCCTGCCCTCAGCGCTTCGCTTCGCTCATGGAGCCTCACGGTCCATCCTTTTCTGGCGAGCTGAATGCTTGCGACGAGGCCCGCAATGCCGCCCCCCACGATCTCGGGGTGCCGTCGCGAACTTGGTTGGAATTTGTCCGTCGCGAGTCTCCGGTGAACGGATGATATCTGCTCAGGCGGCAAGATCAACCGGCTGAGCAATGGGCTTGCTGGCGAGGGTCTGCCAGCCGTC
>NZ_JBVAPG010000381.1:0-1671 GCF_055413685.1 Bradyrhizobium sp. LeoA1Lang
TGCCTATCCTTATCGCCATCCTTACAACTATCTTTTGACATGGTGACCTCGTGACGAAACAATCCACGAGATCTTCCTAGCCGACCAGATCAGCCCTCAGTGCGTGGTCGCCGGATGACGCTCACGCTTGCTTGGGATTAATGATGGCGCCATCACAGTGCATTCTTGGCCGAGTGACCGGATCAGGCGATAAAGACCATAGCCAGTTGGGACGGCTCGTAACAGAAGTGGACGCGGTCAAACCGGTTGGCAATCCGCTCTATGACGCGGCGCATGTTGATTTGATAATGAAAGCATCGACCTCCCGAAGAACCGAACCTTACCCTCCCGGCCTGCATCCGCAATCCCGACGGCATTTCTTAGCCTGGCCACATCGATTCCGACAAAGGCCTCCCTTAATCTGCCACGGCTCGTCCTCGTGATGAGGATCGGCTCGGTACGCCCGAGCAATCTTGGGACGCGCAGTGTTGGGCGAACCATCTCATGGCAAGAGGCGCGCATACGGCTTACTATTCAGCCATGTCCGACTGAAGACATTGCGCGTCGGGAAGCCAACGTTGAGATGTAAGCATCCCGCGGGCACAGGGAAGCGCACGATTTCGCGCCTTTCTCCAACTGCACAGAACGTTCTCCGGTGGCACGTATATTGCTGCAAGTGGTGGTGAGGCTCAATTCGCTGAGACCTTCATCGCGCGGTGGACAGCGCTTTCGGAAAGCAAGGATGCTTATAAATGGGAAGCTATATAATCAAATACAAGGCGAATGAAGACTTCGTGATCGGCGTGCACGATCAGGCAGTGGGTGCTCCAATTGTACTTCGCAAAAGACATGCCGCCCTTCGATATATTGTCTGGGATATCGACCTTGCCGCCGGCTCCATTAGGCTGCACGCAAGTGATCGGCTTGCACTTGCGCCAAGCGGTAATGCCATCAGAGAAGCTAGGCTCTACCTTCAGTTCTACGACGCTGCTAACCCTAATCAGCAGTGGGAATTTGGGGAGAACCCAGGTCCTATCTACAGCTTAGTCAATCGCAACCTGTGCATCGATAACAATAATAGCAGAGAGCAAGAAGGCAACCCAATTTGGCTCTATCCGGAGAACGGCACAGTCGCTCAGAAGTGGCAGCATGTACCACTAGCGGGCCTGCGCGCTACGGATCTCGAGGTTGAAGTTGCAGGGTAACTTAAATCCTCTGCGCACGATGAGGTTTCATCAACGTGTGCTCACAGGGCGGGGCCGTCCAGATGTTCGACCCCCTTCCAAAACTCTCACTTAACGGAGGCGAAGATCGAGCGGTTCGAGGCCGTAGCTGTGCTCCATTTGAATTGATGGTGTATCCAATTTAGGTAATTTAGGAGACCTGGAGCGTTTTCAACTGTATGTGGGTCACTATGCGTACCCGGCATGTCGAAAGTAGTTTGCACTGCTTGATAAGCTTTCCTATCAGCCTCATCGACGTTGTCACGGTGCGTGCGGGCCGCCGCAGCGCGCACTATGCCCGATCTCTGGCGACGTAACGTGATCGGAAATTGCTCTAGCAGTCTGCTGAAAAACGTGAGGAATGAAGCGTTTTTTTTCTGTTGAGGAGGCCTCGTTGGGCTGGCGCGTCCGGGAGGCTAGGTCTGGGCTGGCTGGGCTGCAACCAGTTTGGGGATGCGGATCAGATTAT
>NZ_JBVAPG010000382.1:0-1648 GCF_055413685.1 Bradyrhizobium sp. LeoA1Lang
CTTGGGGACAACGCTGCGCGTTGCCCCCAGGGTCCACAGCCCCAGCAACAGCAGACCTGAACGAAACGAGAATTGTGTTACCCATGTCGTCGGTTTGAAGTGTTACCCATGTCGCCGGTTGCTCACGATTGGCGCCGTCGTCGCGAAGTAAGCTCGTAGGCTCACTTCTTCCCAATCAACCCCTCGACCAGTTCCAGCAGCGCCGCCCTGGTCTCCTGCCGGAAGCTGCGGCGCGGGATGGCGAGTTGCTGCAACAGGATTCCGATCAGCGTGGCAACGAACAGCTCAGCATGCGCGCGTGGGCTCGTCGAGCCGGCTGCGCGCAGCGCGAGCTCGGAGCTTTGCCGCCAGGTGTCGAACCATTCGGCCACGATGGACCGGTAGCGCTCGCTGCGCGCGGCGGCCAGGAACACCTCGTAACAGGCAATGTGAATGTCGGGTTGGGTCTTGAGTTCCTGGCCATACCAGCCGACGAGTTCCTCGATCCAGGCTTCGACATCGAACGCCTTGCTTTGCAGGCTGAGCGATAGCGCCTGCAGCCGTCCAACCTCTCGCGTCAATGCGAAACGCAGCGCAGCGTCGACCAGGATATCGCGTGTGGCAAAATGATGTGTTACGGCGCCGAGCGACATGCCGGCTTCGGCCGCGACTGCGCGATGGGTCACGCGATCGATCCCGGAACGGCCGACGATGCGAAGGGTCGCTTCCATCAGCGGGCGCTCGCGCGCGGTTATCTCGTGGTCGGCCTGCTTCGCCAATTTGACTCCCGTTGCATTGCTGCATTGCGCAGTATACAGAACAAATGTTCTGTTTTTCGAATTGTACGTATCGTAACTTGCACTGGCAAGTCGGACCGACGAACAGGAGCGCCCTATGCCTACCTACCGGCTACACTACTTCCCGGAGTCGGGGAACAGCTACAAGCTCGCGCTCATGCTGACGTTGTGCGGCGAGACGTTCGAGGGCGTGTGGACCGATTTCGGCGGCGGTGTGACGCGGACCGCGGAATGGCGCGCCAACGTCAACCCGATGGGCGAGATTCCGGTGCTGGAGGAGGACGGCGTGCGCCTGACCCAGACGGCGCCGATCCTGTTGAAGCTCGCCGAGCAATATGGCCGGTTCGGCGCCGGCAATGCGCAGGAGCAGTTCGAGCTGCTGCGCTGGCTGTTCTGGGACAATCACAAGCTTACCGGCTACATGGCGACCTACCGCTTCCAACGCACCTTCATGCCGTCATCCAATCCGGACGTGCTGAAGTTTCTGCGCGGCCGGATCGATGACTATCTCGGCATCCTCAATCGGCATCTGCAGGACAAAGCCTTCGTGATCGGCGAGCGGCCGACGGTGACCGATTTCTCGATGATGGCCTATCTGCATTATCCGAGCGATGAGACCGGCTATGAGTTCGCCAAGAGCCATCCGGCCATTCATGCGTGGCTCGGCCGCATCGCGGCGCTCCCGGGTTGGAAGTCGGCTTACGACTTGTTGCCGGGAAAACGGCTGAAGCATTACGCGTGAGGTTGAGCAACCGGCGACATGGGTAACACTTCAAACCGACGACATGGGTAACACAATTCTCGTTTCGTTCAGGTCTGCTGTTGCTGGGGCTGTGGACCCTGGGGGCAACGCGCAGCGTTGTCCCCAAGTC
>NZ_JBVAPG010000383.1:0-1628 GCF_055413685.1 Bradyrhizobium sp. LeoA1Lang
CGGCGGCGAAATAAAACCCGAGCCCGAATCAAATGGATGTTCACAACCGACAAAGCTCGCGCCAAACTCGGCCGCGCCTATCCAGCCACCCCCAAAGAGTCAAAATCACTGTGATAGACCACTAGGTCCTTGGTCTTTGCGACGTTGCGCAAATAGCCGCGCGTCTCAAAGTCCCCGAAAGGATCGAAGGTCACGAACGATTTTCGCGCAAATAGCGGGCCTGAAGTCGGACGGCCTGGACGCGATCCAAAATGCCGGCACGTTGCAGGGCCACGATCGTATTCTCGATCGGGTCAAAGTGAATGTCGTCGCCGGAAAGGCGCGTGACGTGGTGTGCGAAGAGGTCGTTGTCGGACACAACGACAGCGACGTTGTTGGCGCTCGCGAGCCTCTGAATCACGTTGGCGGTGTAGCGGGCTTTAGTCGTGTCACGTCGGGCGGACATGGATTCTCCTCTCCTCCAATATAATACAGAAAGGACTGAAAATCCATTAAGTGAAGGCCCCCACGCGTTCGTAGCCAGGTTACAACACATTGAAATAATGCATATTTTCGACCCATTTATGCGATGAAAGCAAGCCGATCGGTGGCCGACATTCGGCAAATGCGGCTAGCCTGTCTCTGTCCAATCTGCAGCTTTTTCATCATCGTCCTGGTCTTCGTCATGTGCCGGCAGGGAATCGGGAAACTCACCCGCCAACATTTTATCTTTACTGAGCAGGCCGGCGTCCTCCAGCGCTTCCATATCCGGAAGATCGCGCAGCGTCTCCAGGCCGAAGTGCGACAGGAAGCCCTTGGTCGTCACGTAGGTGTAGGGCGCGCCGGGTTGCGGGCTGCGCGGGCCGCTCGCGATGAACCCCAATCCGCGCAGACGCCCGATGGTATCGCGGCTGACCTCCTTGCCGAAGAAGGATGACAATTCGCTGCGATTGATCGGCTGGTAATAGGCGATGCAGGCGAGGATCAGCGCTTCGGTCTGCGACAACGCCTTGTCGCCGCCGGCAGTGCCGATCGCCGCGCGGATCGCCTCGGCGAAGTTTTTCCGGGTGCGGTGCTGCCAGCCGCCGGCGACGGAGACGAGCTCGTAAGGCCGGCCGCGGAGCTCGTCGCGGATGTCGTCGATGACGAGATCGAGGTTGCAGCCGCGGCCGACGACGCGCGTCAGGACCTCGCGCGTCACCGGCTCGGGCGAGGCGAAGATGACGGCCTCGACCCGGCCCATCCATTCGCGCCAGCGCAGCTCCGGCGGCAGGTCGGCCAGTTCGGTGTCGAGATCCGCTTTCGGTCGCGCGCGCCGTCCCATGTCAGAGCCCGTACAATCGGGAGGTCGGACGGCCGGTGAGCTCGCGCACCGCGCCGAGCGACACCAGCCGCTCAAACAGCCGTCGCGTGCTGCGGTCGCTCGCGGTCTTGCCTGGGCGCGCCGCCTGGGCGTCTTCCATCAGCAGGATCAGGACCATCCTGCCGGCGTCGCGGCCGCGCAGCTTCGGTGCGGCCTCGAGCAGGCCCAAACGCCGCGATGACGTTTCGTCCCCCCGTTAATCTTACAGTCCAGGCGTATCCTTTTGCCGCCGGATTTCGATCGCCGACAGACCCAGAATCGACGCCCACGAAGCGACTCACGCAAC
>NZ_JBVAPG010000384.1:0-1593 GCF_055413685.1 Bradyrhizobium sp. LeoA1Lang
CATCTTCGCCTTCATCGAAGGCTTCTACAATCGAACGAGGCTCCATTCCGCCATCGGATATGTCGCGCCGATCGAGATGGAGCTAAAAGCTGCTTAAACCCGTCCACTTTTTCGGGGGAAGATCAAAAATCACCTCGCGGGTCGAGATCGAGCGCACCGGCAGGTGGAACGGTGATGACCTCGGGCACCTCAGCCGAGCCGCCGAGCTTCTCGCCTCGCACGTCCCGGAGCGCACCGGGCCCTGCATCGGGAGCGCGCCTGGCATCTATTCGCCCAGGAAAATTGACTGAACGCTACGGAGCGTCCTGATCGCTGTGCTGGTCCACTCGAGACCAAAGGCTACCTCGGAATTTGGGATCGCAAATGAGCCGCCGTTCTCTCCTCAGCCTCTTTGTCCTCTTAAATCTTGCCTGCTGGATAGGCTTGTTTTTCCTGGCATGGCCAACCAAGGATGCGCCCCCACCGCTCGTTGCCCGAGTGGAGCGGTGACTGACGGACCACCTCGCATCTGACTCGCTCACCAAAATGACCGAGCCTTTCCTTCCCGTCATGGCGCCTTGTTTTCAGTGCGCGAAGTGGTGCCATCTATGCACTACCAAGAAAAAGCCACCCTGCGGCGGCTTACGTAAATCGGGTCCGCACGGATCGGATCCAGACGGCGCTTGATGTCTCGTATGTCCTTAGCAGCGGCGAGAAAGCGGACGTTACCAGAGGTCAGAGTCGGGCCAATACCGGAAGTAGCCAGCCTATTCGATCACCCGGTCGATGCGGGGGCTGAACGTCGGCGGAAATTCGAGCGATGCCGCTCCGCATCAATCTTCCGCACGCCAGGTGACTACCTATTCAAATGCCGCGATTTGCAAGCACAACGGCAGCGAGGATCGGACCTGCATCGGCGACAAGCGGGCGATCATGTGCGCTGACTGCGCCTACGCACTGCCCGATGATCACGAACCTAGAAATATCGCCACGGACAAGCACGCGCCATTTGTGCGTTAGGAACTTTGTTCAATCTCATGATCCTTCTAAAATTTGCACTGCCGCAGACAGGACAGAAGTACCAAGACTCACTTACGATTATCCTCGGACCCGGACTGGGATTGATACCGCACATCGTTCGATGACATTGAAAACCGTCACAAGCATCATAACCCATGAGTGCAATTTCAGGGGCGGGATAACCTGAACAATACACTTTCGTTCCAGTCCAGCATTCGCCACCGTCCCCTTTTGGATCACTCTTCACGTATGTCATTCCCAGATCAGTGCAGTCTGCTGGCGATCCAGAGCAAAATGGGGCTGTCCCGATCCACATCCCTGGCTCCGCAAATGCATCCCCGCTTAGCAAGATAGCGGTTACTGCGAAGACTATCCTGAATAGGATCATAGAAGCCTTCCTATCTGTGACAGATGTGGAGGGGGCTCCAGGGTGGATACCCTGACCCACCGCAGAAAGATATTTGAGCAGGTGCCGTCCGAAAAGCGGTTGGAATTGAAAGTGGCGTAGTCTCCGGGGTGATCAACCTCGAATCACCCGGCGTTGACGCGCCGGGCTGGAGACCACGCCATGACAAGCGTTACCACGAAGGCTTT
>NZ_JBVAPG010000385.1:0-1558 GCF_055413685.1 Bradyrhizobium sp. LeoA1Lang
AACCGCGCTTCACTCTCTCCATGCTGATCGAGATTCATCTGGCCCCTCCGTGCGCCAAATTCTGAATCTCTCCAAATACTTGATTCTCAGCCCTAACGGCCGCGACCTTCTGACTCAGTAAGATTAGGCGACCGCGCGAGCCCGGCGTGGAGATTAGGATCAGCCCAAACAAGACAGTGCAGGTCGAGAGCACTTCGACTGGAGGGTTTAGGTGGATTGGACCAGAGTTTCCCTCCACTTGCATTGTCAAGATCACCTCCGGGCCGGATACGAGAGAAGTGGTGATACAAAACTGCGGCCTTCCCGGTCCTGCCGGACCGCCCGGGCCGGCGGGTCCTCCGGGCCCCGCAGGACCGATGGGCCCGCCCGGGCCTAAGGGAAATTAATGGGTAGCCGGGGCGGCCCCTAATTCCGGCCGTCGGCAGCAAAGCGCAGGAACTGGCGCTTCATCGCATTGACCCTGGCGAGATAGGCCGCGACGAGGTGATCGCCGCAGCGCTCGCCAGCCATCGTTTGAAAACCACGGCGTACGAAAGCCCCCGCCGGACCGGCGCCGCAGAGATGGATGAATGCGGCCAGATCCTGCTTCTGCTGCGGGGTTGCCGTCGCATCTGTCGCGCGGGCGAGAACCGCCGCGACATTGCGGTCCAAATACACGGCCGCCAGTTCGATGGCATGGCTCGGAAGCGCGCGAATATATAGGCTGGTGAATCCGCAGTCGGCATCGACGACCGCATTCTTGCGGATACAGGACCGGGCAGCCTCGGCGAAAGCTGCATCGGTCATCTGATATAGGCCGACGGCGCTCGAGGCCGGTCGGTAGACTGCGAGAGGATTCCAGTTGAGTTGCCAGCGCCAGTAGGTGCGCGCCACCGGGTTGCCGGTGCTCTCGACTTGCGCCAACGCGGCTAACAATTCGGGCGTAATCGTGCTGGTCGAATAGACGCGAAAGAGCGGTCCGTACTGCCGCCACGTTTCACTCGGCTTCTTGTCGAGTGCGCCGCCAACGAGGAAGAACAACTCGGTCGGCTTACGGACCACGTGGTAGACGAGGTTCATCAGAGAGAATGCCGCGAGGAGGATCGCGACAACGCCAACGACCACAACCGCCCGCGGTGCTGTCGTGAGCTTCTGTCGTACCCAACGCGTGCCATGCCAGCGGCGAAGGCGAGGGAGGAAGCTGGTCCAGCTTCTCCTGACGTGCGTCCTACGAGAAGAGGATCTGACAGTGCGCGGCGAGGACACAGGAATCGTCGGTCCGTTATACTGACCTGTTCAGAATCGACAAGCGACAGTTGATAGGGCGGGTTGATCGCGAGCGAAACCCATCACGGAGAGTTGGGTAGACATTGTCGCGCACGCTCAATGATCTAACGCGGAGCGTTAAGGCCGGGTGTGTTTCGTGAAAAATTGGCGGGACTTCGCTTAGAAGGGGGGATGTCCCGGGTTCTGTTGAATTACTGAAGAGGTCGGCGTTGCCCACCTTGAGCCGGTAGGCTCGGGGTGCTGATTCCACAAAGGAGAGCAACGCCATGACGAGAGATATCACACCGGCTGG
>NZ_JBVAPG010000386.1:0-1547 GCF_055413685.1 Bradyrhizobium sp. LeoA1Lang
CTAAGGCTACCAATTTTGTTCTTCGACAAGTAGGCGTCGAACAGCGCGAGCGTCTTCTCTTCGACAAGATAGCGCCGTCGCAAAGAACGCTTGTGAGCGAGGAATTGCTCGATCTCGCGGCCAAGAAAACTCTGGAAACGTGCATCGGAGCTCACAGCACGTCCTCCCCATTGCCGAATGCAACCTCACGCAGCTGTTCGACGGCGATCTTCCCGTAGATCTGGGTGGAGGAGGCGCTGCGGTGGCCGACGTAGTCGCCGATATGCTTCAGGGGGAAATTGGCGTTTAGCAGGCGCTGCACACAACTGTGCCGTAGGACATGCGAACCGGCGCGTGGCACGCGAATGCCGGCTTTGCGGATGAAATGGGCGGCGCGACAGACAACCGCGGCGGAGCCAATCGGGGCGTGCGGAGCACAGCAGCGCATAAACACCTCGCGGCATGTCGTGGCTGGTCGCCCGTTTTTGAGGTATTCGACGATCGCTGCTCCCACCACCGCCGAGAGCGGATAAGTGGTGGTATTGCCTGCTTTGCGTTCCCTGATCTTAAGCCGTTCGTTGCGCCAGTCGATGTCATCGAGCGTGAGCGAGGCGACCTCCGCCCGCAGCCCATAGGTCGCAAGCAACAGCATCATCGCATAATCGCGCTTGCCAGAGGCGGACCGTCTGTCGATACCCGCCAGCACTTGCTCGACCTGCTCCCAACTGATCGATCGTGGCACGCCAGCGTGCCGGTACGACTGCGGAAACTCGACGAGCGAACTGAGATCCTTGGCCAGAACCCCTTCACGATTGAGATAACGCAGAAAGACCCGCAGGACTCCGCATGCATTGCGCACCGTTGACCAGGACACTCGGGGCGGAGCGTACTCGGCAATGAACCCGCTGAGCACGGTTGGCGATAACTTTGCGAGGTTGTCGACGCGGATGCGTTCAAGGTAGGCCGCGAACTGACGCAAAAAAATTTGGTATTGGTATATCGATCGCTGACGAAGTCCTTTCTCTTCGATCAGGTACCTCAACAACCCCGGTGCTTGGCGTTCGAACGGGTTGTCCGGCTTATGGAGACGACCCCGGCCAATGTAGCCGAGGACCGCCAGCCTTAGCATCTGGCGGATGGGATTGCGTACTTCATCGCCGATCTGCTTGCGTCGCCGGGCTGAGCGTCGTCTAGCACGCTCACCAATCCACGCTTGCACAAACGGCTCGACGTGATCAGGTAGGTTCTTAACCTCGCTGGCGCCGTGAGCTTTTGCGAACTCGCCAAAGCTCACCACGATGGGAATCCGGCGAGACACGCTGCTATCCGTATAGCGCTGCTCCGCCATCCAGCTGACGTACTGCTCGACTTCGGGAGCGATCCAGGACTCGTGAATACGATCGATGGTGGCGGGTCGGATGTAGTACTTCTCAAGCATGACAATCTCCTAAGGAAAGAAGGAGATCACCATGCCACGAGCGCTCCGTTATGTTGCCGCTGTCGCGGAAATAGCGTTTAAAAATGCGGGTTGTGACAGCATTCGGCACATAACGATGTCCGGCACATAA
>NZ_JBVAPG010000387.1:0-1529 GCF_055413685.1 Bradyrhizobium sp. LeoA1Lang
GTTGACCACATGCCCACAGCAACTGCAGCAGACAGCGTCTCTGGCTGCGTGATAGAAAGGGATCAGGAGCGGTCAGTTTCCAACTAACAAACCGGTTCAAGCGGTCCCGCTCCGCGGGTCCATTTCAAGCCGGCAGCGAGTCCGGTCACGTCCGCTGCGCCGCCGAAAGCGGAAGTCAATTCACAGCAATAGCGACATGGTGACGGGGGCATTGCGGGTTGATGGCGCTGCCCAAGACGTGATTCAAACTCCGAACCGGAGCCTGGAATCATGCGCTACGAACTCAGCGACTATGAATGGACCGCCATCAAACCTATGCTGCCGGACAAACCGCGTAGTGTTCGGCGTGTAGATGACCGTCGCGTGCTCAATGGCATCTTTGGGTCCTTCGTTCAGGTGCGCCATGGCGCGACCTGCCGGAGAACTACGGTCCCCGCACCACCTGTTACAATCGCTTCGTTCGGTGGCGACCGGCTGGCGTCTGGGACCACATCATGGACGCACTGGCTGCCGGTCATGACGCGGCGGCGCAAATGATCGATACCTCCATCGTGCGCGTGCATCAGCACGGAGCCTGTATCGCGGACAACAATCAGGAAGATATGGGTCGCTCACGAGGTGGCCTGACCAGCAAGATTCACGCGGTGGTAGACACCAATGGGCTGCCGGTCCATCTCGCCCTCACGCCCGGTGAGGCGCATGACAACCGGCTGTGTTCGGTTCTGCTCAGCGCCTTACTTCCCAAGACGATGCTGCTCGCGGATCGCGGCTACGACACCGACTGGATCAGGGAGCTTGCCCGCCAGCAAGGAGCATGGGCGAACATTCCGCCGAAACGAAATCGCAAAGACCCGATCTGCTTCAGTCCGCATCTGTATCGCGCACGCAATTTGATCGAACGGTTCTTCAACAAGATCAAGCAATGTCGGTGTGTCGCGACCCGATACGACAAACTCGCAGCCAACTATCTTGCGTTCGTCAAACTCGCATCAATCCGAATTTGGCTACGTGCTAATGAGTCCACGCCCTAATTCTGCTCGGGCGCCGACTAGTGTGTGGCATCGTCGGCGTTGGTTGTGATTGGCGAAATTGCCGCCGAAGCTCTGCGGCCGATACTCTCATTGACCGGCTGACCGCGAGGCGTGCGGTCGATCCTCGATGAGAGCTTTGCGGCAAGCGAAGCTCCAAAATGCGCCTGTGGATTCGAAGGCGGGACGTCGTCGCGAGCCTCCCATTGGGAAATCGTGGTCTTGGCATCGGCGAAAGCCTCTTCAAGCGAAACGCCTGATCTGAGCGCGTGATTGAAGAATGCTCCCCGAACCTCTCCTCATGAGGTCTGATTGAAGCGCCCCGGAATGATAGAGGTGATGAAGGCGCAAGGTGCGACAAATCAACCCGTCGGGCAAATCACCAAAAGTCTGTCCAGCCCTCGCGCAAAAAACATTCCGCTTTCGCCGTCGGGCAAATCAGTGATTTAACTCCGCGCGTCTCACGGCGGATGAGGGGCGGCTCGCGATCGTCACGAACGT
>NZ_JBVAPG010000388.1:0-1518 GCF_055413685.1 Bradyrhizobium sp. LeoA1Lang
ACGAGACTGTGAATCTTTTTATATCGGGCGCGTGGCAGCTGTGATTCTCTTCGCGGATTGATTTGCAGGAGGGGGATGATGGCTGGTGACGAGTTGTTTGGAGAGCTGCCGGAACAAGCGGAGCCACGGGCCGAAGCAGTGCGGCGCGGTGCGCCGCGGCTGCGCGAGCCGGTGCGCGACCAGGTCGAACTGCGAGCGGTCGATATCGACAGCCTGATCGGACAAGATCATCCGGCACGGGTGATATGGGCCTATGTGGAAGGGCTCGACCTGAGTGAACTGGAGGATCGGGTCAAGGCGCGGGAGAACAGGCCCGGCCATCCGGCGCCATCGCCACGGCTGCTGCTGGCGCTTTGGCTGTACGCCACGAGCGACGGCGTCGGCAGCGCGCGGGCGTTGGACCGGCTCTGCGACAGCCATGACGTCTATCGCTGGCTCTGTGGCGGGGTGTCCTTGAACTATCACACACTATCGGACTTCCGGGTCGGCTGTGCCGACCTGCTCGACCGCTTGCTGATCGAGCATCTAGCGGCGCTGAGCAAAGCGGGGCTGGTCGATCTGGAGAAGCTGGCCCAGGACGGGGTGCGGATACGGGCGAATGCGGGAGCCGGCTCGTTCCGCCGCGAGGCGACGCTGGACCGGCAGATGGCGCAGGCCAAGGCCGTGGTGGAGGAGCTCAAGCGCGAGGTCGATGCGGATCCGGAAGCCAGCAACCGGCGGATCCGGGCCGCCAGGGAGCGCGCGGCGCGCGAACGCAGTGAGCGGGTGCAAGCGGCGCAAACGGCGCTGGCCGAGATCAAGCGCAAGCGAAACAAGCTCAACGACAAGGGCGGCAATGGCAAGAAGCCGAAGGAGCCGCGGGCCTCCACCACGGACCCGCAGGCGCGGGTGATGAAGATGGCGGATGCCGGCTTCCGTCCGGCCTACAATGTGCAGGTGGCCAGCACGGCGGGCAAACCGATCGTGGTTGCGGTCGATGTCGACAACAACGGATCAGATCGCGGCCTGATGCGGCCGATGCTGGAACGAACGCGCGCCCGGCTGACGCGCTTTCCCCGCCGCCATCTCGTCGATGGCGGCTTCTGCAGTGCAGAGGACATCGAGTGGGCGCATGGCCAGGGCATCGAGGTCTATTGCCCACCGACCAAATCCAAGAGCGGCATCGATCCCTTTTTACCGCGGAGCAGCGACGGCCCAGGGGTGCTGGCTTGGCGCGCCCGCATGGCCAGTGACGCCGGCAAGGCACAGTACCAGGCCCGCTCGATCTGCGAATGCATCCATGCCCGCTGGCGCAACTGGGACCTCAGGCAATTGACGGTGCGCGGCATCGAAAAGGTCCGAGCCGTCGTGCTCTGGTACGCCCTCACCAACAACATCCTGCAGGGACATCGCCTCGCCAACCCATAGCTGCGCCAAACCATAGCGGCGCGCAAATCCCGCCCCGCTCCACCGTCGAGGTCTTCAACATCCGCTACTTCGGATGCCGTCTACCCGAAAACCGAATTGGTTCTCAGGCTC
>NZ_JBVAPG010000389.1:0-1515 GCF_055413685.1 Bradyrhizobium sp. LeoA1Lang
TGGCCGATTTTGTTGAAAAAGGCGGTTGTTGCGACTCAGAGATAGCAGTGATTCAGTCTGCTTAGTTAGCAGGACTGAAGATCATGATGGGGCACCGGCAAGTCGAACAGCCTGAGTTGTTCTATGAATTCTCGCTCGAGAAGCATGTTCCCGCCGACCACCTGCTACGGTCGATCGACAGGTTTATCGATCTCGAAGAGGTCCGGCGGGGCCTGGCGCCTTTCTACAGTAGCATCGGTCGGCCTTCGATCGATCCGGAGCTAATGATCCGGATGCTCCTGATCGGTTACTGCTTCGGCATCAGATCGGAGCGGCGCCTGTGCGATGAGGTCCACCTCAATTTGGCCTACCGGTGGTTCTGCCGACTCGGTCTGGACGGTGCGGTGCCGGATCACTCGACTTTTTCCAAGAACAGGCATGGTCGCTTCCGAGAGAGCGATCTCTTCCGTCGAGCGTTCGAGAGTGTCTTGGGCCGCTGCCTCGAGGAGCGACTGGTCGGTGGTGAAGGATTTGCCGTCGATGCGAGCCTGATCAAGGCCGATGCCAATCGGCAGAAGGGGATCGAAGGCGACAAGGGACTTCCACCGGAGGCTGCTGGCCGAGCGATCAATGAGTATCTGGCCGTCCTCGACGATGCCGCTTTCGGAGCCGCGACCGAGGTCACGCCGAAGTTCGTGTCGCCCTCCGACCCAGCGGCGCGCTGGAGGGGAGCGCACGGCGGCCAAGCCTTCTTTGCCTACTCGACGAACTACCTGGTCGACGTCGAGAACGCGATCATCGTCGATGTGGAGGCAACCACGGCAATCCGGCAGGCGGAGGTGTTGGCCGCCAAGCGCATGATTGAGCGCTCGCTCGAACGGTTCGATCTCTATCCGAACCGGCTCCTCGGCGACAGCGGCTATGGCTCGGCCGAGATGCTCGGCTGGTTGGTCTACGAGCACGGGATCGAACCGCACATCACCGTCTTTGACAAGTCGGCCCGCACGGACGGGATCTTCTCGCGCGAGCACTTCACCTACGACCACGCAGGCGACGTGTATCGCTGTCCTGGCGACAAGGTCCTCACCACGACCGGAGCGCTGGTGAACGACGGTGCCACGATGCTTTACATGGCCAGCAAGCGTGATTGCGATCGATGCGCATTGAAAAGCCGCTGTTGCCCCAAGCAGCCTTCACGGAGGGTACCGCGCTCAATCTATGAGGGCGCTCGCGATATGGCTCGCCAGATCGCAAGCTCGTGGGAGGGCCGTACCTCGCGCCGGCTTCGCAAGAAGATCGAGATGCTGTTCGCGCACCTCAAGCGCATTCTCAAACTCGACCGTTTGCGCTTACGAGGCCCAAACGGCGCGCGCGACGAGTTCACCCTCGCAGCCACCGCTCAGAACCTTCGCAAGATGGCCAAGCTGATCCCGATGCAAACCCTCAAGCCCGCATAAGAGGCTAGTACAGCCGTTCGGCCCGATCGGCACTGGCGCCAATACATCCGACTACTGCTGCCTTTTTCAACGAAATCGG